>NZ_DGRS01000024.1:0-78050 GCF_002391155.1 Megasphaera sp. UBA4382
AGAATCCGTTCAGCCTCGACTCCAAAGAACCGGATTATAGCAAATTCCAGGAATTCTTACAGGGTGAAGTTCGTTATGCTTCCCTTAAGAAAGGCTTCCCGGAACAGGCCGAAGCTCTCTATGCTAAGACAGAATCTGATGCAAAAGCACGCCGTCAGTCCTATGTCCGCTTCCAGAAAGGTTTCGAAGCCTAAGACACAGCTTATATGTGCATAACATATTAACTATGAGCAAGCCCCGCTACAGCGGGGCTTGTTTTATTATTATCATTTTCAAAATATGGCCAGATGAGAATATTTACATAATTTTATTAAATACAACCTTTATTTTGAGAATGGATTGTGATAGAATAGGTGTATGGTTTTGAAAGTGATTATTTTTTGAGAATGCGTTGTGATAGTATGGAAAAGCGATGGCATATACAAGAGACCGATGATGCCAGCATTTTGGACCTGGCTGACAGGGCCGGGATTTCTTCCGTTTTGGCGCAGATTTTATATAATCGCGGCATAAGGACGAACGAAGAGATACGGCGGTATCTTTATGATGATATGGATGATTTGGATGATCCATTTCTGATGAAAGGCATGAAAAAAGCGGTGGAACGTATCTGCCGGGCCATTGAAGAACAGGAAAAGATTGTCATTTATGGTGACTATGATGTCGATGGCATTACTTCGACAGCCTTAGTATATTCTGTCCTGCGTGACCTGGGAGGCTGCCCTTCTTTTTATATCCCCGAGCGACAGAGTGAGGGATATGGTCTGAATGCCGATGCCCTGCAGGTATTGCAGGACGATGGGACACATGTCCTGATTACGGTGGACTGCGGTATCTCATCGCACGATTTGATTGAACAATTTAACCAGTCTATGGATATTATTGTGACTGATCACCATATGCCGCCACAACTCATTCCCGATGCCTATGCTGTCATCAATCCTAAGCAGGAAGGATGTCCGTATCCTTTCAAGGACCTGGCTGGTGCCGGCGTTGCTTTTAAACTATGTCAGGCACTCTGGCAGAAACGAAACGGGAAAACACTTCCTGGTTATGTCGAGCTCTGTGCGCTTGGGACGATTGCTGATTTAGTGCCTTTACGTGGCGAAAACCGTATACTGGTCAAAGAAGGGCTGAAACGGATGAAAAAAGGTCTGAATACGGGAGTACAGGCCCTTTTGACCAGCTCCGGTCTGACGCCGGATACTATCACGGCAGGGCGCATCGCCTTTACGGCAGCTCCGCGTCTCAATGCGGCAGGACGCATCAGCCACGCGACAAGAGGCGTAGAAGTATTGCTGGAAAGTGATGCGGGAAAAGCCACTTCCCTGGCCGATGAGTTGTCCGAATTGAACAAGGAACGACAAGATATTGAACATACTATTGCTGAACAGGCCGTGAACCAGATAGAAGAAAAGGGACAAAGCCAGGATGGAGTGCTGGTCGCTTATGGCAATGATTGGCATTCCGGAGTCATTGGCATCGCTGCTTCGAGGCTGGTAGAGAAATTTTACCGGCCGGCTCTGGTCATCAGTATTCACGATGGCATTGGCAAGGGATCCTGCCGCAGCATTCCTGGTTTTAACATGTATGAGGCGCTTAAGTCTGCCGATGACCTGCTGATTCAGTATGGCGGGCATACGATGGCAGCGGGCTTTTCCATTGTGCCGGATAAGATAGAATCATTTCGCCAGCGTTTGTTGGCCTATGCAGCGGATCACATGACAGAAGAATCATACATACCGGAAGTAGTTATTGATAAAGAGCTGCAGGCAGATGATATCAGTCTGCAACTCATTCAGGAACTAAGTGCTTTGGAACCATATGGCATGGGAAACAGCCGGCCCGTGTTTGCATTACGCGATGCGGTTATTTCTGAGTGCCGGCCCATAGGCAGGAATAAACATCATTTGCGCCTTTCTATTGAAACGGAGAGACAAAGGCTGGGAGCTGTAGGATGGTCCATGGCTTCCTGTTGTGCGAATGTACTGGAGGGTGATACAGTCGATCTGGCGTTTACACTGGAACCTAACGAGTATAATGGAATAGTGTCTCCACAAATGGTGCTGCAGGATATTCATCGCCAGCCGCAGACAATCCAGCTTGACCGGAATGTCATGGTAGATATATATATGGCTCTTAAGCACTGTATCCCTGAAGGGGGACTTCCTGTATGGCAGGTGCAGCAACGGCTTATCGATGCGGTTCATTCCAGGTACGAGGCACATACGGCCTGTGCGGCTATGTCAGTATTACGGGAAATCGGCGTTCTCGATGTTAGAGAATTGCCGGACGGGCCCATATATTATTTCCCGGCTCTTACGGGAAAGATGCATCTGGAAGCATCTGCTACTTATGGGAAATATTTTCGGTCGGAAGGGGGAAGATAAATGGAATTTGCAAAACCGGAAAAAGAATTTCAACGGCTATTGGATACGATTCACAGTTATCAGCCAAATAATACCTGTGAAGATGTAAAAAAAGCTTATGCTATAGCGGATGAGGCTCATAAAGACCAGCACCGGGTCAGTGGAGAACCGTATATCATTCACCCGCTGGCAGTGGCGCAGATACTGGCAGAAATGAAAATCGATACGACGACCATCACGGCTTCACTCCTTCACGATGTAGTGGAAGATACGGCGTTGACGCTGGATGATATCAAATCCCAGTTCGGGCGGGAAGTAGCCTTTCTGGTTGATGGCGTAACGAAACTGAGCCGGCTGGATTATCGGACAAAAGAAGACCAACAGCTAAACAGCATGCGAAAAATGTTTCTGGCTATGGCCAAGGACGTCCGCGTCGTGGTCATAAAACTGGCAGACCGGCTTCACAATATGAGAACGTTGCGCTATATGAGAAGCGACAAACAGAAGCGTATTGCCCAGGAAACATTAGAAATATTTGCCCCTCTGGCTCACCGGCTGGGGATTTTCAACATTAAGTGGGAACTGGAAGATTTGTCTTTCCGTTATCTCGAACCGGATAAATACTATGACCTCGTGGATCAGATGAAGCAAAAACGCCACGTGCGGGAAGAAATCGTCAACGAGGCCATTGAGGTGCTGCGCAAGGCACTGGAAGAATCTCATATAAAATTTGAAATCAATGGCCGGCCAAAGCATTTCTACAGTATTTATAAGAAGATGAAAAAGGACAACCGGGATCTCAGCCAGGTCTATGATCTATACGCTATCCGGGTCATAGTCGATACTGTTCAGGACTGTTACGGTGTCCTTGGTATTGTACATAGTCTGTGGAAACCCCTGCCTTACCGTTTCAAAGATTATATTGCCATGCCAAAACCCAACAACTATCAGTCATTGCATACGACGGTTATCGGGACCCGCGGACAGCCTGTAGAAATACAGATACGCACGTGGGAAATGCACCGCGTAGCCGAATACGGTGTTGCTGCGCACTGGCGGTACAAGGAAGGCAATGCCAACGCCGGGAAAAATGAATTCGATGAAAAAATGGGCTGGCTGCGCAATCTCCTGGAATGGCAGGATACGAGTAATCCCAAAGAGTTTGTCAATGCCCTGAAACTCGATGCGTTTTCTGATGAAGTCTTTGTCTTCTCTCCGCGGGGGGATGTCATTGATCTGCCACAGGGATCCATTCCCATTGATTTTGCTTACCGGATTCATACGGAAGTAGGCCATCATTGCGTAGGAGCTAAGATTAACGGCAAAATCGTGCCACTTGATTATGAGCTCAAAAATGGTGATATCGTTGAAATCATCACTTCCAAAACGGGTAAGCCCAGTCTGGACTGGCTGAAAATTGTAGGCAGTTCGGAAAGCCGTTCGAAAATACGCAGCTGGTTTAAAAAGGAAAACAGGGAGGAAAATATCCTGAAAGGTTCCGATGCGTTGGAACGGGAATGCAAACGCCTGGGCCATGACTGGAAAGAGCTGAATAAGACCAGCCGGCTGGCCCGCGTCGCAAAACAGATGAATGCCGGGTCAGAAGATGACCTGCTGGCAGCTGTCGGGTATGGGGGATTTGCCGTCAATACGGTCCTTATCAAACTCCTGGAACTGCATAAGAAAGATGTGCAGAAAGAAGAAAAAGATCATCTGGCTGTCCTCGATAAGCTGAAAACGCATAAACCGTCCAAGAGTGGCGGATCGGGCATCCTGGTCAAGGGCGAATCGGGGCTTATGGTGCGCCTGGCTAAATGTTGCAGTCCTGTACCGGGGGACCCGATCATCGGATTTATTACGCGGGGACGCGGTGTATCCGTACACCGGGCAGACTGTCCGAATGTCACGCATAACCAGAATGATCTGGACCGCCTTATCGATGTAGAATGGGATTATGACGGACAGGAAAAATTTGATGTCAATGTAGAAGTCACTGCCTATGACCGTACGGGTGTCATAGCTGAAATTATGGCGGCCCTGGCGGAAATGAAGGTTTCTATTACGAGTATGAATGCCCGCGTGACCGATACAAAAACTGTTACACTGCATATGGGGCTGAGTATCAAAGACCTGGCCCAGCTGGAATTTATTTCAACAAAAATACGCCGTTTGAAGGATGTATATTCCGTACAGCGGTTTACGGGAGGAAGCAGTCAGTGAGAGCTGTCGTACAACGTACAAACTATGCCTATGTCACATCGGAAGGGACAGAAAGCGGCCGTACCGGTCCGGGACTTATGGTCCTTTTGGGAGTGAGCCGTGACGACACAGAAGAAGATGCCCGATACATGGCGGATAAGATTTGTCATCTCCGGATTTTTGAAGATGAAGGGGGAAAGATGAATCGCTCGCTGCTGGATATAAGCGGTGAAATGCTCGTCGTGTCCCAGTTTACATTATACGGTGATGTCCGTCATGGCCGCCGTCCGGGATTTACGGAAGCGGCAGCCCCGGAGCAGGCAAATGTTCTCTATGAAACATTTGTCGCCCTGGTGCGGCAGATGGGAATTCATACGGAAACAGGTGTGTTCCGCACGGAAATGGTCGTTACACTGGCAAACGATGGACCGGTCACGATTTTAGTAGATAGTAAAAAGACATTTTAGGAGGCTATGCGTATGGCAATGAAATATATATCCCTTGTGTTAGGACCCATAGAAACTAACTGCTATATCGTATACGATGATACGACCAGGGATGCCATGGTCGTGGACCCGGCTTGGGATTATCAACGGATCCATAAGACATTGGAAAAGTATGATCTTACGCTGAAGCTGATTTTTCTGACCCATGGTCATGCCGATCATATCGGAGCATTGCAGGAATTACGCCAGCGTGAAAATGTTCCGGTGTATGTTGGTGCCGGGGACGCCAATCTCATTTCCAATTCAAAAAATAATTTGTCTATGTTTATGGGACGGCCTATTGAATGTACATCGCCGGACTGCATCGTTCATGACGGGGATGAGATTCATCTGGGCGGCCTGACTTTCCATGTACTGGAAACACCGGGGCATACGCCGGGTGGACTGAGCCTGTATGGCGAAGGAGTCGTCTTTTCCGGGGATACCTTATTTTTGTATTCTGTGGGACGGACCGATTTGTATGGCGGATCTATGGCAGAATTGCTTACGAGTCTGAAGACAAAGCTCATGACACTTCCTGATGATACAGTCGTGCTGCCTGGTCACGGACCGGCTACCCAGATAGGACGGGAACGTCAGAATAATCCCTACCTCGATGGGGGCTGGTAATCATGTCTATGTATAAAGAGTCACAATTCTGGCTGCGGGTCGTACTGGCCATACTGGCTGCTATCCTGTTCTTTTCTGTGCACAACGTGTACTGGCCGGTGATTGTGTCCCTGATTATTACATTTATCCTGATTCCTGTCCGCGATATGGTCCAGAAAGGGCTGATGCGGCTGACGCGGCGCAATGTACCCATCGATATATCTATCCTCATATCCTTTGCTATCCTGATTTTTGTGTTGTCCGTGCTGACCAACATCATTCTCCGGCCTCTGGTAGAACAGGTAAATCTGCTGGCTGTCAACTTCAACACTTTATGGGATAAGAGCGTGACCATCATCACGCAGATTGAAAATGAACAGACTCAGTTTTATATTCCCGATCAGGTGAAAAGCGTCATCAATGATGCTTTTGCCAAAGTAGGCAATTACGGCGTGGATGGAATCAGCAATTTTGTCAAATCTCTCTTTGCCATTGCGGGTACGGTCGTGCAATTTTTTGTAGTGCCAATCATTACTTTTTACTTCATGAAAGACGGTGGCCGGATGGTACGTTCATTTATCTGCCTGTATCCGGTAGAATACCGCCTGCAGCTCGACGTGCTTTTTAATGAAATACAGCACGTGCTGAGTTCGTACATCCGTGGCCAGCTGACGATGAGCTGTATTATAGCGACGCTTACTTTTTGCGGTATGTGGATCATGGGAGTCCCTTATCCCATGGTTATCGGTCTTTTAGCGGCCGTAACAGAATGGATTCCCATCGTAGGACCTATCGTAGGTGCCATTCCGGCTATCCTTCTAGGGGCAACGGTCAGCCTGTCTCTGGCGGTCAAGGTGTTGATTTTTTATATCGTGATCCAGCAGATCGACAGTCATATTATCATGCCCCAGGTCATGGGAGCTGTCATCAGTCTGCATCCCGTGGTGATTATTATTGCACTGCTCATAGGCGGTACGCTGTTCGGTATTGCCGGCATGGTGCTGACTGTCCCTGTTACGGCAGTGCTTCAGATTTTGTGCAGACATTTATGGTTTTACAATACTTATAAGACAAAGGCGATGAATACCTATGGAAAGAACTAAAGAACAATTGATGGACCTCATGATGAAACGGATGAAAGAACAGATTAAGAACAAGAAATACAAAATGACGTCACAGAGGCAAGTCGTGCTGCGGGCTTTTGTGGAAAGTGATTCCCGCCACCTCAGTGCCGATGACGTTTTTGAAATCGTAAAAAAACAGGCTCCGGAAATCGGACTGGCTACAGTCTATCGCACGCTGGACCTGTTTACAGAAATGGACCTTTTGAAAAAACTTGATTTTGATGATGGCTGCAGCCGTTATGAATTAAACGACCATGATGAAGAAGGTCATTATCATCATCATTTAATCTGCCTGGGCTGCGGCAAAGTGTGGGAATGCAAAGATGATCTGCTGGAAACACTGGAAACAATATTGCAGAAACAATTTCATTTCCAGACGGTAGACCATCAGCTCAAAGTATATGGGTATTGCGAAGACTGCCAGAAAAAGCGTGCCGCTGAAGCTGCAAAAGAAGCTGAAGAAGCGGCAGAAACGACGGTACAATGATTCCGGATTTACAGGCATATCACTATGACGGGCCAGAAGAATTTCATGCCATTGTCGGTCAGATTATGGCCTATCTCGGCTATGCCGGGGGGCATGAACCATTGCCGGTTGGTAGTGAAATCGTATTGAAGGAAGTAGAAGGCCGGTATGTCCTGGAAGGATGGTTTTACCGTGAGGGAATGCGCTGGCATTCACAAGCAGCTTTCCTGGAAAAGGATGAGCCAGGGCGGGTCATAAAGAACCTGATCCTGCACTGGCATCAGCGTTGTTATGGTACAGCCCACAGCCGCTGGGGAACATTGACCGGCGTCCGGCCTACTAAGCTGGTACATCATCTGCGGGATCAGGAAGACGATGAAAAACGGATTACAGACATATTGGTATCGCAGTATCATGTACAGCCGGATACGGCGCAGTATCTCGTAACTATGACCCGGCTGCAGCGCCCGTATATAGAACGGCCGGTTCACGACGCTGCCCTTTACATAGGCATACCGTACTGCCCCAGCCATTGTCTGTATTGTTCCTTTCCATCCCGCCTGGCCGGGGCGGAAGCGCAGCCGGTTATGGAACGGTTTATCCGGGCAGTAGTACAGGATATCCATGATATTGCTGCCTTATGCCGGCAATATGATATACATATCCGTTCTGTATATATTGGCGGGGGGACACCGACCTGTCTGCCTCTTGACGGACAGGAGGCGGTCCTCCAGGCTGTAGCCGGGAATTTCGGGAATATTGAGGAATGGACCGTTGAAGCGGGACGGCCTGATACGACGGGCAAAGACGTACTGGCACTGTTGCGCCGGTATGGTGTCAACCGTATCAGTGTCAATCCACAGACGATGCAGCAGCATCTCCTGGATCTTCTGGGGCGGCGGCACCGGGTTGAAGATGTATTTGCCATGTTTTCCCGCTGCCGCAGTATGGGCTTTTCTGTCATCAATATGGATTTTATAGCAGGGCTTCCAGAGCAGACATTGGCGGATATGCAGGAAAATATGGAAATTGTTTGCCAACTGCACCCGGAAAATGTTACAATTCATACGTTGGCATTAAAAAAGAGGGCACCTTTATTTCATCATCCCCTGCGTCAGCATATTCCACCGGCTGCAGAAGTGTCCCGGATGATTCATTACTGTGAGGAAATACTACAGCAGCATGGATATATACCGTACTATATGTACCGCCAGAAATACATGGCAGGCAGTTTTGCCAATGTGGGCTATGCACAGAGCGGTACAATCAGTCAGTACAATATACAGATGATGGAAGAAAGACAGACTATCCTGTCTGCCGGGCCGGGAAGTACGACGAAATTCCTGTCCCATGACGGGCACAGTCTGAAAAAGATATATATGCCCAAAGATCCAGAGGCGTATGTGCAGGCACTGTCTGAAAGAATGAGGCAGCGCCGGCATTTATGTGCTATGATATATGGAGGAGACGATAGGTAATGGCAATTACTGCACCAAGAGGTACGCAGGATTTCCTGCCGGAACAGACGGCAGATTGGCAGATACTGGAAGCGAAAATCCGCCAGATTTGTTCGCTCTATGGCTTCGGCGAAATCCGCACACCTATGTTTGAAAGTACGGAATTGTTTTTGCGCGGCATCGGTGAGACGACGGATGTCGTGACAAAAGAAATGTATACGTTTAATGACCGCGGCGGCCGCAGCATGACACTGCGTCCGGAAAATACGGCCTCTGTTGTACGAGCTTTCCTGGAACATAAACTGTATGGCGAACAGAAAGTCCATAAATTCTATTATATGGGACCCATGTTCCGGCATGACCGCCCACAGGCCGGGCGGTACCGTCAGTTCACCCAGTTCGGGGTAGAAGAAATCGGATCCAAAGATCCGGCTGTCGATGCAGAAATCATTGCTATGGCTTTCCAGTTGTTCCGTGAACTGGGCCTTACCGATCTGGTCCTGCACCTGAATTCTGTCGGCTGTCCCAAATGCCGGCCTGTATACCGTCAGAAACTGCTCGATTTCTTTGCAGATAAACGGGATCAGCTCTGTGAAGACTGCAACGAACGACTGGAAAAAAACCCGCTTCGTGTCCTTGACTGCAAAGAAGATGGCGAAAAAATGATGCAGATGGGCGTTCCCCTCATTACGGATAATTTGTGCGATGACTGCAGGGACCATTTTCAAAAAGTCCAGGCCTATCTGACCAGCATCGGTATCCCCTTTGAACTGGATCCGCGCCTGGTCCGGGGACTTGACTATTACACGAATACGGCTTTTGAAATCATGTATGCTCCATTAGGTGCCCAGAGTACGGTCTGCGGTGGCGGACGATATGACGGCCTCATTGAAGAAGTAGGCGGGCCATCTACTCCGGGAATCGGCTTTGCTATTGGCATGGAACGGCTCCTTCTGACATTAAAAGAACAAGGACTGCTTCCGCCAGTAGAAAAAAAGCAGCCGGTCTTCATTGTTGCTCTGGGGGATGAAGCCAGGGCAAAGGCATTTTGCATCCAGCAGGCGTTGCGGGAAAATGGCATCTATGCGGAAATAGACCTGATGGGCCGCAGCATGAAAGGTCAGATGAAATCTGCCAATAAGATGGATGCGGAATATACCGTCATAATTGGCGAAGACGAACTGGCCAGCCATACGGCACAGATCCGGAATATGGCCACGAAAGAACAGATCAGCGTTCCCTTAGATGGGATTGTTGCATATATGGAAACACATAAGAAGGGATGAGTTAGTAATGGATACAATGGAAGGTTTACGACGTTCCCAGTATTGTGCTGAAGTTTCTGAAGCCGATACGGGAAAAGAAGTCATTTTGTGCGGCTGGGTTGAACGGCGCCGTGATCATGGCGGATTGATTTTTATTGATTTACGCGATCGCACGGGGATTGTCCAGGTCGTGGCATCACCGGATTACGAAAAGACCTCGTTTGAAAAAGCAGAACAGGTCCGTACGGAATATGTCCTGGCAGTCCGTGGTATCGTTCGCATGCGCGATGCCGATACGGTCAATCCTAAAATGAAGACCGGGACCGTGGAAATCCGCTGTGAAGAACTGCGTATCCTCAATTCGTCAAAGACACCACCGTTCTATATTGAAGATAATATCGATGTCGATGAAAAAATCCGTTTGAAATACCGCTATCTCGACCTGCGTCGTCCGGAAATGCAAAATAACCTTATCATGCGGCATAAGGTAAAGCATGCTATGCGTACATTCCTCAATGAACACGGCTTCATTGACATTGAAACACCGGAATTGTGCAAGAGCACGCCTGAAGGTGCTCGTGACTATCTGGTACCGAGCCGGGTCAATGAAGGAAAGTTCTATGCCCTGCCCCAGTCCCCGCAGATTTTCAAACAGCTTTTGATGATCTCCGGTATGGACCGGTATTATCAGATTGCCCGCTGCTTCCGCGATGAAGACCTGCGTGCAGACCGCCAGCCTGAATTCACCCAGCTGGATATGGAAATGAGCTTTATGAGCCAGGAAGAAATCCTTACGCTGGTAGAAAACATGGTTCATTATATTTTTAAGGAAACGCTGGGCCATGAAGTCAAACTGCCGATCCACCGTATGACCTGGGATTATGCCATGGAAAATTATGGTTCGGATAAACCGGATCTCCGCTTTGACATGAAGTTCACCGATGTAACGGAACTGGTAAAGGACACGGACTTTAAAGTATTCCGCACAGTCATTGACAATGGCGGACAGGTCAAAGCCATCAATGTTAAAGGTGATGCAGATATCCCACGTCGTGAACTGGATGGCCTCGTTGAATATGTAAGCCATTATGGAGCCAAAGGCCTGGCATGGATTGGCTTCCTGGAAGATGGAACACTGAAATCGCAGATTAAAAAATTCTTTGGTGAAGATAAGCTTCGCGAAATTGGTAAAGCCTGCGGTGCAGAAACAGGCGATTTAATTCTTATGATTGCCGATAAGCCCAAAATCGTTGCGGCAGCTCTGGGTGAATTACGTAAAGAAATGGCCCGCCGCATGAACCTTATCGACGAAAATGAATTTGCCTTTACCTGGGTCGTCGATTTCCCCATGTTCGAATACAGCGAAGAAGAACACCGCTATGTTGCTATGCATCATCCGTTCACGGCTATGCGTGATGAAGATCTGGATAAGCTGGAAACGGATCCGGCCCACGTATATGCCAAAGCATATGATCTGGTACTCAATGGGATTGAACTGGGGGGCGGTTCTCTACGTATTTATCAGCCCGATATCCAGCAGCGTGTATTCAAGGCTATCGGCCTGACACCGGAAGAAGTGGAACAGAAATTCGGTTTCCTCGTCCGTGCCTTTGAATACGGAGCTCCACCCCATGGCGGACTGGCATTCGGCCTTGACCGCATGATCATGCTTATGCTCAAACGGAAATCTATCCGTGATGTCATCGCTTTCCCGAAGACACAGAACGCGATTGATCCGATGAGCGAAGCTCCGTCACCGGTTACAAAAAAACAGCTTCATGAACTGCATATCCAGGTAGAAGAAGATCTGGTAAGCAAATAAAGAGAAACGGCTGTCATGCGAAATAAAAACTGTTTCGCATGACGGCCGTTTTGCTTTTTTTCGATCATTCAGACAGATAAGAAATGGTTATTTTAGTGTGGTACGATGCGTACGTACCGGCGTCCATCATGTCAGACGATGATATAACGCCCTTCTTTACGGCGGGGCATTGCCGGTGTCTGGGCGGCATGTCCAAGGGTGATCATCGCTACGAGCTCGCCTTTATCAGGAGCAAACATATCGTGTACTTCCTGCCCGACACCTCCGGCAAGAGGAGCCGTAAGCCAGCAGCTGCCCAGACCTTTGTCTGTTGCGGTGAGCAGCATATTTTCGATGGCAGCGGCAACACTCTGAATGGCCGGTATGGGCATTTCATACTCCGTCCGCAGGAGAAAGGCCAGGATACAGACAGGAGCGTCGCCAAGAAAACGGACAAAATCAGCCGTCTCTGTCACGACACGGGGATATTTGGCAAATCGGCGGTGCCAGTATGGCATGAGATTTTTAGTGGCTTCCGCCATTAATTTTTTTAATGCGTCCATTTTTTCAGGACTTCTGATGACGACAAAATACCATGGCTGTAAATTGCTGGCTGAAGGAGCGAGGACGGCGGCTTCCAGTATATCCTGCAGGTCGGCGTCTGATACCGGCTGATGGGTATATTTCCGTATACTGCGGCGCCCTACAATAGCAGATGATGTTTCCATAAGATGACCCCCTTATGCATTAAGATATTTCATTTTAATGGTAATAGAAAATCAGACTGGCGTCAATTGGCAATCCATCCCATTGTTTGTTAAATTTTTTAGTATATAACTCGGGATAACAAAAGAAAATGACGATGGGAACAGAAGTTTTTATTGACTTTGGCATTAGTGCTGTTCATGCAGTCGCAATGTGTTATAATAAGCAGTATATGAATTATTCCCGTATCCAGTCATCGCATAGAGAATGGATCATCATTGAGGTGTAAACATGACAGAGAAAATCCATTATGTGAAAGCCGATCCTAGTGGCAATACGACGATTCTCGTATTGGACGCGATTCCTAAACAGGAACACGCTTCGTTAGCAGCCAGACTGCTGCAGCCTGAGTATGTCGGCGCAGAGCAAGTAGGTTTTCTGACCTGGCCCGATAACGATGCCGATATACGTCTGGACATGATGGGAGACGAGTTTTGTGGCAACGCTTCGCGATCAGCTGCTGCCTATTTACTCTCCCGGTCCGGCCAGGATTATGGTGAGTACCGCGTTTCCTGTTCCGGATGCAATAAGATATTAAAAGCAGTGGTAGTTCGCGACGAAGGGGAACTATATGATGCCAGTATTGAAGTTCCCCTGCCTAAAAAAATGGATGTCATCAGCCTGGCAGACGGTAATTCGACGTACCGGTTTTACTGTGTTGAGCTGCCAGGAATTATGCATTTCGTTCATTTTACTCCTTCTATTAAATTAGTCGATAAGAATACTTTATGGCGGGCGGTGTATCAGTACGCCAGCACCCGTCATTATGAAGCATTCGGCATGGATCTGGTAGATCGCAAAACGCTGACGATGATACCGGCTGTATATGTCACTGGTACGGATACGCTATATTGGGAAAAAAGTTGTGGTTCCGGGTCAGCGGCCACGGCGGCGGCACTGGCCCGTCTGTGCGGCCATAATATTGCCTGTGAGATACGCCAGCCTGGTGGAAGTATTACCATTGAAGCATCATATGCTGACCAGTCTGTCAGACACATCCGCATAGGCGGCCCCGTGCGGATTGAAATGGAACAATGTGTTTGCGTTGACAAGGAGATACCAGGCACGGTATAATAATTGCGTAGTCATGTGACTGACGGAAGTGGACTAACCACATGGAGCATGATTTGAAGAAGCCGACCGTCTGGGCAAATAGTCCGGATGGCCGGCTATTTTTATCAGTGCACAAAGAGAACAGGAGCTGATCTTTATTATGGCAAAGGTATTAAGCGATATTGAAATTGCACAGCAGACTCACCTGGAACCCATTGTAAAAATTGCAGAAAAGGTTGGTCTTACAGAAGATGACCTGGAATTATATGGTAAGTATAAAGCGAAAATTTCCTTTGATGCCATTAAACGGCTGTCAAAAAATGAAGATGGAAAACTCGTGCTGGTAACGGCTATTACACCGACTCCTGCTGGAGAAGGGAAAACGCTTACGACGATAGGCCTGGCCCAGGCTCTGAACCAGCTGGGACATAAGACGATGACGGCATTGCGGGAACCTTCTCTGGGTCCTGTCTTTGGTATAAAAGGAGGAGCGGCTGGCGGCGGTTATTCCCAGGTTCTTCCTATGGAAGATATCAATCTTCATTTTACGGGTGATATGCATGCGATTACAGCTGCCAATAACCTGCTGGCTGCGGCAATCGACAATCACGTGCATCAGGGAAATGCTCTCCGCATCGATGTGCGCCGTATTGTATGGAAACGGGTCATGGATATGAATGACCGGGCACTGCGTGATATAGTCGTAGGACTCGGCGGCAAGGTCAACGGGTTCCCCAGAGAAGACCACTTCATGATTACCGTAGCATCGGAAATCATGGCAATTCTCTGCCTGGCTAGTGATCTGATGGATTTGAAGAAACGGATGGGGGATATTATCGTCGCTTATGACCTCGATGGCAATCCGGTCCGTGCCCGTCAGCTCGGGGTAGAAGGGGCGATGGCCATTCTCATGAAAGATGCTATCAAACCGAACATTGTACAGACGACAGAAAACACGCCGGCTCTTGTACACGGCGGACCTTTTGCCAATATTGCCCACGGCTGTAATTCTGTCGTAGCTACCAAGCTGGCTCTCAAAATGGGAGAAATAACGGTGACGGAAGCCGGATTCGGTGCTGACCTGGGTGCGGAAAAGTTCATGGATATCAAATGCCGCTTTGCCGGAATCAAACCAGATGCCGTCGTCATCGTCGCCACCATTCGGGCGCTTAAGATGCACGGCGGAGTAGATAAGAAAAATCTCCAGCCGGAAAATCTGGAAGCACTGGAAAAAGGCTTTGCTAATCTGAAGAAACATATCGAAAATATGCGCAAATATGATATCCCCGTCGTAGTAGGCATAAACCGCTTCCTGACAGACACGGATGCCGAAATAGCATTGCTTACCCGCCTTTGTCAGGATTATGGTGTCGATGTGGCTCTGAACAACTGCTGGGCCGAAGGCGGCAAAGGGGGACTGGACCTGGGACGGAAAGTCCTGCAGCTCCTGCAGCAGCCCAAAACACCGTATAAACCGTTGTACGATGTCAATGACACGATTCTTCATAAATTGGAAATCCTGACGAAAGAAATCTACGGCGGCGACGGCGTCATCCTGGAAGGCAAAGCGCCGAAACAAATTGCCGAACTGGAAAAACTTGGCCTTGATAAAATGCCGGTCTGCGTGGCCAAGACACAGTATTCCCTTTCGGATAATCCCGCATTACTGGGAGCGCCGGAACATTTCAAGATTACCGTCAAAGACGTCCGCGTCTGCACCGGTGCCGGGTTCATTGTCTGCCAGACGAGTAATATCATGGTCATGCCAGGCTTACCGAAAGTACCGGCTGCCAACCGTATGGATATCGATGAAAACGGCGTCATTACAGGTCTGTTCTAGTCGTTATGGCTAGCATATAAAAGGCGGCTTTACAGCCGTCTTTTACTGTATGCAGACTAGCATGATGAATTAACATACATAATAAGTGAGGATACGATAGTGGATAAGAAAAAATTATGTGCCCTGCCCATAGATGAAATGCTGGCGGCTACGGCTTCCAAGGATCCAGTACCGGGCGGCGGTGGCATTGCGGCCCTTACAGCCGCTTCGGCGGCAGCACTGGTTGAAATGGTAGCGAATCTTACCATAGGTAAAAAAGGGTATGAAAAGGTAGAGCCGATGATGCGGGACATACGCAGCCAGGCTGAAGAATTGCGGATCCGGTATCAGGATGGCATAGATGAAGACGCCCATGCTTTTGAAGGGGTCATCCGCGCTGTGCGCCTTCCCAAAGATACACCGGAACGTACTGCCATAGTCCAGCAGGCTTTTAAGAATGCGGCAGCTATTCCCTTTGCTCTGGGAAAAGACATTTTTGTTCTTCTCCAGCTGAGCGAACAAGTCGTGCGCTATGGCAATGCCTGGGTCATTACCGATGGCGCTATTGCCGCTATGAATGCCCGGGCCGCTATGCGGTCAGCCTTTTATAGCGTACGCGTCAATCTGAAATCTATTACCGATGAGGACTATGTCCATTTTATGATGGATGCGATAGAAGATATTGAAAAAAAAGCGGCCAGGATAGAAGAAGCAGTGGAAAGAGAATACCAGAAACGTTAGTTCATAAGAGAGGATCCCCTGCTGTCTTTTATGCCCGCATGGAACTCCCATGCAAAAAGGTTGCTGAGACTATAAGGAGGATGTCCTATGCCATTTCAGATAGTTCACAATGATATTGTCAGAATGAAAACGGATGCCATCGTCAATGCGGCCAACTCGGCACTGTTGGCGGGCAGCGGTGTATGTGGCGCTATTTTTCGTGCTGCCGGATATGAAAAACTCTCTGCTGAATGTCATAAAAAAGCGCCATGCCCTGTGGGGCAGTCGGTTTTAACGTCGGCCTACAACCTGCCGGCACGTTATATCATTCATACAGTGGGGCCTGTATGGCAGGGAGGTAAGGCCTGGGAAAAGGACTATCTAACTTCTTGTTATACTACGGCACTGGAAACGGCATGGGAAGCGGGTTGCCGGTCTATTTCCTTTCCCCTTATTTCGGCAGGTATTTTTGGTTATCCCTTAGAAGAGGCCTCGGAGACTGCCTGTCAATCTATACGGGCTTTTTTACAGAATCATGAAATGGAAGTTTATCTCGTCGTTCTCGAACGTCCGGCTATTCAGCTTAAACACCATCTGGCTGATGAATTAAAACAGTATCTGAACCAGTTTCTGGGGGAAGAAAAAGAGCAGGAGCCGGACGAAATATGTATTTGTCATCGGGAATCGGATGTCCGTATGTCCCAGGACTATGGAATGGACACCTTCGCCCGGCCGGGGAAAAAGGACAGACACTCACTGAATCAGATACTTCAAAATCTGGATGAAACATTTTCTCATATGGTATTACGCCTTATCGATGAGAAGAGGTACAGTGATATCGAGGTATATAAGCGGGCAAATATGGACCGGAGACTATTTTCTAAAATCAGGAGTCATGAGGAATATCTGCCCAAGAAAAAAACGGTCCTGGCTCTGGCAGTAGGACTGAGACTTTCCGTAACGGAAACGGAAGAACTGCTGCATAAAGCGGGATATTCGCTGTCAGGAAGCAAAAAAAGAGATGTCATTGTACGATATTTCCTGGACCATGGTGAATATGACATCTATACGATTGATAAAGCATTATTTTACTTTGGTGAACCAGAATTATAAATATGAACGCCCGCCTGTATATCCCAGGGTATGCAGGCGGGCGTTGATTTATCTGATTACAATGTAAATTCTGTTCCGGGAGGAATAATGTGAACGGGAATCGAATAGGTTTCTTCTGTCATTTTTTTATAGACTTCCGGATCGGCGTTTACGACAGGCCAGGTTCCATAATGGATGGGAATCACCATTTTAGGCTGTATCCATGAAGCGGCTAAGGCCGCGTCTTCCATTCCCATGGTAAAATTATCTCCAATGGGCAGGAAGGCTGCATCAATGGGACCGAAACGGCTATGAAGCTTCATGTCCGAATACAGACCGGTGTCGCCGGCATAATAGATGCGTTTGCCAGCAAATTCCAACAGGCAGCCACAGGCCAGGCCACCGGCTATTCCAGCGCCATGCAGGGCTGGTGTAAGACGTATCGAGCCGAAGGGAAAATCCGCTTTGCCACCGATGTGCATGGCATGGGCATTACAACCGGCCATACGGGCTTTACCGGCTACTTCGGCCGTACTGATGACCAGGGCGTCGTTTACTTTGGCTATTTCTTCGGCATCACCGTAGTGATCGCCATGGGCATGGGAGATAAAGATATACTGACAGGTGATAGACGAAGGTTTAACTGTTGTCCAGGGATTATCCGCGATAAAAGGATCAAAGAGGATTGTCGTATTTCCTGAAGAGAGTGAAAAGGCCGAATGACCGTAATACATGCATTTCATAGGCTCCATCCCTTTCTGTATATACATGGTATATGGCAAGAGTGCCATTATTTTCTATTATATAGAAAATAGCAGAAAAGGGAAAGTCTCTTGTGCTTCCCTGGGAAATCTTGTACAATATCCCATGGAGAGTGATGTAACAATGCATATAGTCATGGTAGAACCGGAAATCCCGGGAAATACGGGTAATATTGCCCGCCTTTGTGCTGCCAATCATATTACACTGCACCTGGTCAAGCCGTTGGGATTTTCGCTTGAGGATAAATATCTGAAGCGGGCCGGCCTCGATTACTGGCCACTGGTCGATGTACAGGTACATGAAAATTTTGCTGAAGTCCAGGAAAAATACAAGGGACACCATTTTTATTTTCTGACGACAAAATCGGAACAGTGTTATGCCGATATCCGGTTTACCCAGGATGATCTCTTGGTATTTGGCAAGGAAACAAAGGGGCTGCCGGAAAGTCTTCTGAAACAATATCCGCAGCAGTGTTTCCGCATTCCCATGGTCGATAAGGCACGGAGCCTGAATTTATCTAATTCTGTTGCCATTGTTTCTTATGAAGCGTTGCGGCAGCTGGGATTTCCAGACATGGCAAAGAGTGGCATTGGCATAAAAAATTTAAAATAATCTTGCACGGGGAGTGAAATCATGAGTGTATACGATAAAGCAAATGAATTAGCACAGGCTATCCAGGAAGATGAAGATTATAAGGCATTACTGGAAGCCGGAAAGAAGCTGGCTGAAGATGAAAAAACGAGAAAACATGTCCAGGATTTCCTGACATTGCAGGCCCAACTGGCTTACGCCCAGGCGGCTGGTGACAAGCCGGTACGAAAAAAAATAGAACAATTGCAGAAATTGCAGGAAATCGTGGCGAGCCGGCCTCTGGCGGTAGAATATCTGGAAAAATACATGAAATGGAATCAGATTGGCGGTCAGATTCTTGGCACTATTCAACAGGCAATGGCAGAAGGACTGAGTATTCTTGATAAATAAATATGCAATGGCGAGCATGGTTTCGCAATTAACTCAACTCATACCGCAGCAGCAGGTTCTTTTAGACGAGCCGATGGGCCTGCATACGACATTTGCTATCGGAGGCCCGGCGGATGTACTGGTCCTTCCCCATACGGTGAAAGAAATGTCGCAGACAATCCGTCTGGCCAGGCAGCTGGAGCTTCCTGTTACGGTCATTGGCGGAGGGTCTAATGTACTCGTTCTGGACGGTGGCATCCGCGGCGTCGTCATTCAATTAAATGAAATGAACAAGTATCTTTCCTGCCATGATACGAAGATTCTGGCCAGTTCCGGATTTATGCTGAAGGATGTCTGCCAGTTTGCCCAGCAGAATAGTCTGACGGGGATGGAATTTGCCTGCGGCATACCGGGGACGCTGGGCGGGGCCGTATTTATGAATGCCGGTGCTTATGGCGGTGAAATGAGCCATATTGTTTCCCGCGTACGTACGGTTAACCGCAATGGCAGTGTACATACCTACAAGACGGCTGATTTCGAATTTGGGTACAGAAAGAGCATTTTTCAGCGCTTGCAGGAATTTGTCGTAGAAGTAGAGCTGCAGCTTTCACGGGGAGATCAAACGAAAATCCAGGAACAGATGGATGATCTCATGGAACGGCGGCGCAGCAAACAGCCGCTCGAAATGCATAGTGCAGGCAGTACATTCAAGCGGCCGCCTGGTTATTATGCTGGCACGCTGATAGATCAGACTGGCCTCAAAGGATTATCTTGTGGTGATGCCCAGGTATCGACCAAACATGCCGGTTTTGTTGTTAATACCGGCCATGCTACAGCCAGAGATGTGCTGGCCGTAATACATGAAGTGCAAAAAAGAGTAGAAGCAGCCCATGGCGTACATTTAGAACCAGAAGTACGTATTTTAGGAGAAGAGCAGAACTAGATAAAAAAAAACAGCCGGATTGATATAGTCAATCCGGCTGTTTTGTGATATACTAACACAGTTACAGAAAATTAAACTATTTTATATTGCTACAAATAGGAGAGGACGCAGATGGAACGTAAGGATATACGTAATATTGCTATTATTGCTCATGTTGACCATGGTAAAACGACTTTGGTCGATGCTATGCTCAAACAGAGCCATGTTTTCCGTTCGAATGAAAAAGTGGCTGAACGGGTCATGGACTCTGGTGATATCGAACGTGAACGCGGTATCACGATTTTATCCAAAAATACTTCTGTCATGCACGATGGCGTAAAAATCAACATAGTCGATACTCCGGGGCATGCTGATTTTGGTGGCGAAGTAGAACGTGTCCTCAACATGGTTGACGGCGTATTGCTTCTGGTTGATGCATTTGAAGGCCCGATGCCGCAGACGAAATATGTACTGCGCAAAGCATTGGAACAAAAGCTGAAACCTATCGTCGTCATTAATAAAATTGATAAACCCGATGCCCGTGTTTCTGAAGTAGAAGACGAAGTACTGGAATTGTTCATGGAATTGGAAGCCGACGATGATCAGCTTGATTTCCCTGTTATCTATGCCAATGGCCGTGACGGCATTGCTAAAAATTCTATGGATGATGACAGTGACAACCTGGAACCGCTCTTTAAGTGTATTATTGAAAACTGCCCGTGCCCGAAGGGCGATGCCGATGGCCCGCTTCAGTTCATGGTTACTACCCTGGACTACGATGATTACGTAGGCAAGATTGCCGTCGGCCGTATTGTCCGGGGCCGCATGCACCCCAATCAGCAGGTTGTCATCACAGACGGTGAAAGCCAGCGCAAGGCTAAAATCGGCCGCGTATATACCTATGAAGGCCTGAAGCGGGTTGAAACAGACGAAGCGTCCATGGGTGATATTGCCTGCATTATCGGCATTCCTGATCTTAAAATCGGGGAAACTGTTGCTGATCCGGAAAATCCTGAAGCATTGCCGAAAATCAATATCGATGAACCGACATTGTCTATGATATTCTATGTCAATGACAGTCCGTTTGCCGGCCAGGATGGTGAATTTGTAACGAGCCGTCATTTGCGGGACCGCCTCTTCCGGGAAGTACAGACTAATGTGTCGCTTCGTGTGGAAGAAACGGATAGTGCCGATGCATTCAAGGTTTCCGGCCGTGGCGAACTGCACATTGCCGTTCTTATCGAAGAAATGCGCCGTGAAGGATATGAACTTCAAGTAGGCAAACCGAGCGTCATTACAAAAGAAATCAACGGCAAGAAGTGTGAACCTCTGGAAGCCCTGACCATTGATGTACCACAGGAATTTATGGGAACGGTAATGGAAAAACTGGGAACCCGCAAGGCTGAAATGGTCAATATGGTGGATTTGAAGGGATATACCCGCCTTGAATTCATCATTCCTGCCCGCGGACTGATTGGTTTCCGCAGTGAATTCCTGACGGCTACTAAAGGCAACGGTATCATGTATCATGTTTTCCATGGCTATGCTCCCTGGAAAGGTGATATTCCCGGTCGTACACGGGGAAGTCTGGTTGCTTTTGAATCGGGCACGACGACTGGCTATGGCATTTTTAACCTTCAGGATCGTGGCGTCATGTTCATCAATCCCGGTGAAGAAATCTATCTGGGGCAGGTCATCGGGGAAAGCAACCGCGATGTAGACATTGATGTCAATCCCTGCAAGAAGAAACACCTGACCAATACCCGTTCCTCTGCTTCTGATGAAGCATTGCGCCTTATTCCGCCTCGTCAGATGGGATTGGAAAAATCTCTGGAATGGATCAATGAAGATGAACTGGTAGAAGTAACACCGCATAATATCCGTATCCGCAAGGCTATTCTTGATAAGCACGATAGAAAGAAAGCTATGCGTAAATCACAACAGTAATTACAAAAAAGCATGGATGGCACAGTCCTTTTCGAATTTGGAAAGAGCCTGTGCCATTTTCTTTATAAAAGCACTGGAAATCCATTCAAATTTGTGGTACATTATGGGTAATGCATATGCAAATACGAATCAGCACGTATATGCGTATACACAGTTAGTAGTACGGATTGTGAAAATCCGTACGTAGAACCTTGCTTGTGATGTTATTTTACTATCTCAATAACCAAAGAAAGGGACGAAAGTGATTATGAAAAAAAACTATGTAGTAATGGATGGTAACACGGCTGCTGCATATGCTTCCTATGCATTTACAGAAGTTGCTGCTATCTTCCCGATCACACCTTCTTCTGTTATGGCAGAAAAGGTTGACGAATGGGCTGCAAAAGGAAAGAAGAATATCTTCGGTAATACCGTTGATGTTATCCAGATGCAGTCTGAAGCTGGTGCTGCTGGCACATGCCATGGCTCCCTGCAGGCTGGTGCGCTGACCACCACCTATACGGCTGCCCAGGGCCTGCTCCTCATGATTCCCCCCATGTTCAAAATTGGCGGTGAATTCCTGCCGGGCGTATTCCACATTGCAGCCCGTACCATCAGCGCTCATGCACTTTCCATTTTCGGCGATCATTCTGACGTTATGGCATGTCGTACGACTGGCTTCGGCATGATTATGTCTTCCTCCCCGCAGGAAGCTATGGATCTCGGCTGTGTAGCCCATCTGTCTGCTATTGGCGGCCGCTATGCTTTCATGCATGTATTCGACGGATTCCGTACATCCCACGAAATGCAGCGTATCGAAGCCCTTGATTATGATGATCTTGCAAAACTCGTTGATTATAAACAGCTGGCAGCTTTCCGTAAGAACAGCCTGAACCCGGAACATCCGTACACCCGTGGCACGACTGTCAATCCGGATATCTTCTTCCAGACAAAAGAAGGCGCTAACGAAAAAGTCGCAACTATTCCTGATGTCGTTCAGCACTACATGGACGAAATCAACAAATTGACCGGCCGTGATTACAAACTCTTCAACTACTATGGTGCTGAAGACGCAGAAGAATTGATTGTCATCATGTGTTCTGCTGCTGAAACCGTCCGCGATACTGTCGATTACCTCAATGCCCATGGCAAAAAAGTCGGCATGATCCAGGTTCATCTCTATCGTCCGTTCTCTGTTAAACATTTTGTCGATGCTATCCCTGCAACGGTTAAGAAAATCGCTGTTATGGACCGCACGAAAGAATCTGGCAGCGTTGGCGAACCGCTGTATCTCGATGTTCAGACGGCACTTATCCAGTCCGGCCGTACAGATATCACCGTCGTAGGCGGCCGCTATGGTCTGTCCTCCAAAGATACGACACCTGGCCAGATTGCTGCTGTATACAAAAACCTCGAACAGGATACGCCGAAGAACAACTTCACTATCGGTATTGTCGATGACGTTACGTTCACATCACTGCCGACGGAAAAATTCCACATCGATTATCCTGGCCAGATTTCTGCAAAAATCTGGGGTCGTGGCGGCGATGGTACCGTTGGTGCCAACAAGAACGCCATCACTATTATCGGTCTCGATGCTGATAAATACGCACAGGCATACTTTGCCTATGACTCCATGAAGACTGGTGGTCTGACACAGTCCCATCTCCGCTTCGGTGACAAACCGATCCATGCAACGTATCTCGTAGGCGCTGCTGACTTCGTCGGCTGTCATGCTCCTACATATGTCAAGAAATACGATACGACGACAGATTTGAAAGATGGCGGCGTATACCTCCTCAACTGCCCGTGGAGTGTCGAAGAACTGGACAAAGAACTTCCGGCTCAGATGAAGAAAGACCTCTATAACAAACATGCCCAGTTCTACATCATTGATGCTACGAAACTGGCTGGCGAAATCGGCCTCGGCGACCGTGTAAACTCCATTCTCCAGGCTGCTTTCTTTAAACTTACGAACGTTATTCCTATCGACGAAGCTGTCGCTGCCATGAAGAGAGGGAATTATAATTCCTACTTCAAGAAGGGCGGTCAGGAAATCGTAGATAAGAACAACAAAGCTGTCGATATGGGCATTTCCGGCCTTACAAAAGTTGAAATCCCTGCTTCCTGGGCTGATGCAGTAGATGCTCCGGAACCGCAGAAAGATATGCCTGACTTCGTCCGCGATCTCGTTATCCCCGTTGACCGTCAGCATGGCGATGAACTCCCTGTTTCTATCTTCAAGAAATACGGTGTATTCGATGGCACATGGCAGAACGGCACGACGGCTTATCTGAAACGTGGCGTTGCTATCAATGTTCCTCACTGGAATGCTGAAGTCTGCGCACAGTGCAACAGCTGCTCCATGGCCTGCCCGCATGCTGCTATCCGTCCGGTCCTCGTAACGGATGCCGAAAAAGCTGATGCTCCGGCTAACTTTGTCACGGTCCAGGCTAAAGGCAAAGGCCTGGAAAACTACAGCTACCGCATGCAGATTTCTCCGTATGACTGCCTCGGCTGCGGCGTTTGCACGACGGTCTGCCCGATGAAAGAAAAAGGCGCTCTTACGATGGTTCCGATGCAGGACGAAATCGATCAGCAGGATAACTTCAATGAATATGCAATGAAGGAAAAATATCTTAAGAAAGATGTTATCAGCGATGCAAACGTCAAAGCTGCCCAGTTTGCCAAACCGTACTTCGAATTCTCCCCGGCCTGCGCTGGCTGTGCTGAAACGACGTACATCAAGATGGTTACACAGCTCTTCGGTTCCCGCATGTACATTGCCAATGCTTCCGGCTGCTCCTCTGCTTATGGCGGATCTCTGCCGATGACTCCGTACTGCAAGGACGAACGCGGCTTCGGGCCCTGCTGGGAACAGTCCTTGTTCGAAGACAATGCTGAATTTGCATATGGCTACTTCCACGCTCAGGACGCCATTCAGAAGGAAATCATTATCCGCCTGAACAGCCTCAAAGAACAGGGCGTATGCGTAGCGGAAATCGATGCATACCTTGCCAACTACAAAGATGGCAAGAAATCCCGTGAAGTATCGGATGCTCTTCTCGATGCTCTGGAAAAAGCAGAACAGACGGAAGAAGTTAAATTCGTCCTTCAGAACCGCGAATTCGTTTCCAAGAAGTCCGTATGGGCTATCGGTGGTGACGGCTGGGCTTATGATATCGGCTTCGGCGGCGTAGACCAGGTAATTGCCCAGAACCGTGATGTCAATATCCTCGTCGTAGATACGGAAGTTTACTCCAACACAGGCGGTCAGTCTTCTAAATCTACACAGACTTCTGCTGTAGCTAAATTCGCTGCAGGCGGTAAAGTCATTAAGAAGAAGGACCTCGGTGCCATTGCCATGACTTATGGCTATGTATATGTTGCCCAGGTTGCTATGGGTTACAGCCAGGCTCAGACTCTCCGCGCTATCCGCGAAGCTGAATCGTATGATGGCCCGTCCATCGTCATCTGCTACTGCCCGTGCCTGGAACACGGCATCCGCGCCGGTATGGGTACGACACAGCTGGAAATGAAGAAAGCTGTCGAATGCGGTTACTGGCATCTCTATCGTTTCGATCCGCGTCTGGCTGCACAGGGCAAGAACCCGTTCCAGCTTGATTCTCCGGAACCGGATACGGATAAAGTTATGGATTACCTCAACGGCGAAAACCGTTACAGAAGACTTAAGATCAACTTCCCTGAACGTGCTGATGCACTGTATAAGAAAGAAGTACAGGATCTTAAAGATCGTTACAAATACTATGCTAAGATGGCAGGCAGAGAATAATATTCCTGCTAATAGAAAAAAGGATTCAGGCTGCGGCCTGGATCCTTTTTCTATTAGCGGACACTCTATGATATAATGGTACGTATCAGGAGGTGAGTTCATGATTATCATGACAGTAGTAGACGATCATGGCGGGCTTTGTTTCAATCAGCGCCGTCAGAGCCAGGACCGGAAATTGCGACAGAGGATGCTGGAAATTGCCGGTACAAAAGGCATCTGGATGGATGTTTATTCTGCGTCCATGTTCACAGAAGCGGCGGACCGGATCCACGTTGACGACGATTTTTTGAATCAGGCTGGCCAGGGCGATTTCTGCTTTGTTGAAGATAAGGCAGTCCTTCCCTATGCAGATCGTATCGAAAAAATCATTCTTTTCCGCTGGAACAGGGCCTATCCGTCTGACATGTATTTTGATATTACCCTGGAAAGTCCCTGGAGGTTGCAGGAAAGTCATGACTTTTCGGGATTTTCCCATGATACTATTACAGAAGAGGTATATGCAAAATGAGACATCTGACCAAGATACTGATGGTGCTGCTACTTGCCTTTTGCCTTATTCTTACGGCTTGCGGACAGTCACAGAAGACATCGTCGCATGAAAAGAAGGTACAGAATCAGACTGTACAAGTTAAGGGAAATAAGGAAGAATCGTTTGATCTTTCTAACATTCCGGCATTTTCAGGAAAGCCGTATGTTGTCATCCATAATAATGTTCCTGATTTTCCTGACAAAGACAAGACGAAGAAATCTTTTGAAAGGTACAGTGAGCTTGATTCACTGGGACGTTGCGGTCCGGCCTATGCCAATATAGGAAAAGATCTTATGCCTACAAAAAAAAGGGGTGCCATAGGCAGTGTCAAACCAAGCGGATGGCATCTGGCCAAGTATGATAATGTCGATGGGAAATATCTGTACAACCGCTGTCACCTTATTGGATATCAGTTGACAGCAGAAAATGCCAATCCTAAAAATCTGATCACAGGTACGCGGTATCTCAACGTCGAAGGTATGCTTCCTTTTGAAAATATGGTAGCCGATTACATTAAAGAAACGAATCATCACGTTTTGTACCGGGTAACTCCCATTTTTTCCGGCAATGATCTCGTTGCCCGCGGGGTACAGATGGAGGCATGGTCGGTAGAAGACAAGGGGGCTGGCATCAAGTTCAATGTCTTTGTCTATAATAACCAGCCAGGGATTACCATCGATTATAAAACTGGCAATAGTAAGAAACAATGAAACGCGGAGCTGTCACACCAGGATATCCCTGATGGGGCAGCTCTTTATTATGAAATCATATTTGTCTGTTTTGTTGTATGCGGCCAGACAGGGTATACGTAAGGCAACATAGATAATTGATATATTAGTATGCTAAGATACTGATTTTTTTCTGGACAAACATCATAAATATACTATAATAGCTAATGTGATTTCATCAATTTTCGGGAGGACGAGACTCGTATGGCCTTTACAGCATCGATAGAAAGTATTATTCCTATATTGCTCATTATTCTGACGGGATATGTGCTGGAGAAGAAACAGTATTTGTCCGATTCCTTTGGCAATGATATTTCAAAAATCATCATGAATATTGCATTGCCGGCTGCTGTTTTCGTATCTATGATGAAATACATGTCCCTCAGTATGGTGCGCCAATTGTCAGAAGGGTTTACACTGGTCGCTGTCGGAGTGATCGCCTGGTATGTCCTGGGCTGGATCTGGGCCCGCATGACGCATGTTCCGGCTGGCCGTCATGGCAGTTTTGTTGCGGCTGTAGCGAATACGAATACTTTATTTATCGGCTGGCCTCTCAATATGGCCTTATTCGGTGAAGAAGCCATGCCGTATTTTCTGGCATATTTTCTGTTTTGCAATACGTCCTGCTGGACAATTGGGGCATTTCTCGTGGCAGACGATCCATCCGATGCGGCGGGCACAGAAAGACGGCATTTTAATCTGAAAAAGCTTTGTCCGCCGCCTCTTACCAGTTGTCTGATTGCCTTTCTCTTTTTGCTGGCAGATATATCCGTTCCGGCCCCGGTGATGACGGCAGCTGGTTATATCGGCAGCCTGGTTACCCCCTTATCCCTGTTGTACATTGGACTGGCCCTGGCTAAGGCCGGGGTGGGCAATATTTCTTTTGACAGAGATACCATTGCCGGGTTTACAGGCCGTCTGATTCTGGCACCGGCCGTCATGGCGGTCGTGCTTATCGCTGGCCAGGACCTGTTAGGCCCTATGCCGGCATTGGAATTTGATACCTACATCGTCCAGTCTTCCCTGCCTATCATGGCGGTACTGCCGATTCTTGCCAATGAAGCCCATGGTGACGTACGGTACGCGACAGGCATTGTGACGGCCAGTACGGTATTGTTTGCAGCAGTCATACCGGTCATCGTGTATGCACTGGGCGTGTAAGACAAAATAAGAGAGGAGCCTCTCGTGAAAACTGTGATTTTCATGAGAGGCTCCTCTCTTGTTTTCAACTTTTTATCAGAACATTTCAAGCTTCATCGGGTAACGTTTCCGGCTTCTTTAGAATTGCAGCTGCAATCAGGCCGACGACGAATCCGGTGAGGGCAAAGATGATCCAGCCGAGACCGATAGCCTGGAAGGGAACATAGGTGTTCATCAACTCAGATAACGATCCAAGGGGAACACCGGCTGTTTCTAATCCGCTGATAAGGGCGGAGAAACAAGTGAACCCTATGGTAGAAATGTAGACGATGCGGTTTCCATTAAACACATTGTGCATGAACGTGAGGAATATCGTTGCCACCGTAAGCGGGTAGAGGAACATCAGGACCGGAATGGCTGTCTTGATAATCGTCAGCAGACCAAATGTGCCAATCAGGAAAGAGACAATGGTAAAGCCCCGCAGATAGGCTGTATAACTGATGCGGTCATAAATTTCATTGAAGAAGGTAGCACACGATGTGAGAAGGCCGATACTGGTGGATAAGCAGGCTAAGAGGACGATGACCGCCAAGAGGATTGCACCGGCATTACCAAAAAGTATCAGGGCACTGTTGGCAAGGACGGGAGCACCGGTTTCCAGGATTCCCAGTGCCTGCACACTCGTTGCGCCGAGGTCAGCAATGAATACATAGACGAATCCCAGGCAGGCTGCTGCCAGAAGACCGGCTTTAAAAACATCCCGTGTCACCTTCTGCGGTGTATCAGCGCCGTTTTCTTTGACGAATTTAATGACTAAAATAGCGAATACGAAGGAGCCCATGGCATCCATAGTGCCGTATCCGTCGATGAAACCCTGAACGGCAGCCATGCTGGCTGTAGCGTAATGAGCAGTTGGAGCCTGAGGGACACCCATCGGGGTGAGATAGGATTTTAAAATCAACATGACGATTGTTACCAGCAGACATGGTGTAAGGATTTTGCCGATGCGATCGACCAGTTTGGACGGGTTGGCAGACAGCCAATAGGAAATAATGAAGAATAGTACCAGGAAGGCTGTCATTTCCATATCAGAACCGCCACTATTCAGGAAAGGCCGTACAGCGATTTCATAGGATACGCTGCCTGTACGGGGAATACAGAACCAGGGACCGATGGTCAGATATACTACGACGGAAAATACGAGACCGTATTTAAGCCCTACGCGGCTTGCCAGCTGGCGCAGGTCTTCACAGCCCGAATATCCCATGGCAAGTACACCGGCCAGCGGAAGTCCTACCCCGCTGATGATGAAGCCCAGAACGGACCACCAGACGTTATAACCGGCATTTTGTCCCATCGATGACGGGAAAATCAGGTTGCCGGCACCAAAGAATAATGCAAACAACATGAGACCAATAGCAATGACTCTGGAACTTTGATTACTACCCTTACTCATACATCATACCTCCCATCGGATGCGGAGAATAAAGATGCGCTTCCTGTAACTGAAATCCCGTCCAGCTGTACTGATTAAAAATGGTTGCACACAAATATAGGCCCAAACTATACCTGCGCTTTATGAGCTCACATTTTTTAGCAGATGTAAAATAATAACTGGTACATTTCTTATTCTCCGCTACTGTAAATTTTAATAGAACCATAAAATTTACCTTTTATGACCTAAGTATATCATAAAAAAGAAAAAAATCAACGACATAAAATTAAAAATATTAATAACGAAAATATAAAAAATTAAAATTTGATGAGTAAACCGGCGATTTGTCAATGCTTTGACTGCCTATGATATAATATATATAAGTTCTATTTATAAATTCCATGACGAAACCATATATTCTCATGAAAAGGAGTTTCTGTATATGAAAATAAAAAATGTTGCTATTTCTATTGCCATCAGTGTATTTTGTCTGACCGCCGCACCTGTTTTTACCCATTCAGATGTAGTCTGGGCTGCTAAAGGTGGGATTTCTGTCAAGTCAGCACCCCGTACGGCACCGGCGATGACGAAGCCGGCAAGTAATACGGGAAATACGACAAGGCAGGCTCCTAAATCAGAAACTGGCACTACCAATACCCGACAGCAGGCTAAAACAGCTGGTAACGGAGCAGGCACGGCCGCATCACAGACTTCACGATGGGGGAATACGCTCCGTAACATAGGATTCCTGGCAGGAGGTATGTTCCTGGGGAGTATGCTGGCCGGCCTTTTAGGATGGGGCAGTATGGGAATCTTATCAACTATTCTGGGGCTGTTCATGAATCTTCTCCTGTTCATGTCATTGATTGCAGCCGTGCGCTGGTTATGGCATAAGATTCGCGGGAAAGATCATTCGGCAGATGCCTCGTACCGCCGGGGATATGAAGCAGCGATGCGTGATAAAAATAACAGGCATTCCTATACAATCGATGTGACACCGATAGACGAAACAGAAAACAAAAAGCATGACAAAAAATCATAAGCATTGGTATAAGATGCATTTAGAGAGATAAATATTCGAGATTATACGATTAACTTGCGCTTTGTGTGCATTAAAATTCATTCTTATTTTGAATTACAAATGATTACTCATTTACAAATCAAAAGGACAGGCCTATCATATACGTATAGAGATTTGTGAACTCTGTAACATAATTTTCTGCGAGAAAAGAGGAATTTATCATGAGTATCAAAAAAAGAATTGTTGGTGTAGTTGGATTAGGCCACGTTGGCGCTCATGTTGCGTATAATCTGGGAATGATGGGGGTTGCTGATGAAGTCAAGCTGTGTGATAAAAACGCTGATAAAGTAGCCAGTGAATGCAATGACCTGATGGATGCTGCGTATTTTATGCCTCACCGCGTCGTATATAAAGTTGTAGATTATGCCGGTTTGGCAGACTGCGATGTCATTGTTAATGCCGTTGGTAAAATTGAATTACTGGCAACGTTGAACCGTGACAGCGAAATGGAAAATTCTGTCAGGGAAGTAGCCAGCTTTGTCGATAAAATCATGGCTGGTGGATTTGACGGCATTTTTGTCAATATTACCAATCCCTGCGATGTCATTACCGACCTGGTACAGAAACTGAGCGGTCTGCCACGCAACCGCGTATTTGGTACAGGGACCGGCCTTGATTCGTCCCGGCTCATCAGTGCTATTTCCCAGCAGACGAATTTGGAACACCATTCGTTCACGGCATTCATGATGGGAGAACATGGCAATGCTCAGATGGTTCCCTGGTCTCTCATTTCTTTCCATGGCAAACCGCTTTCCGAACTGAAAGGCGATCCTCGCTTTGACTTTGATCATGAAGAAATGACGAAACGCGTCATCAACGGTGCCTGGACTACCTTTAAAGGGAAAAAATGCACGGAATACGGTGTAGCTGCTACAGGGGCTACCGTTGTCCGTTCCATTTTGCATGATGAAAAGAAGATTATGCCTGTCAGTGCTTATCTCGACGGCGAATATGGTGAAACAGGTATTTATTGCGGTATTCCTGCTGTCGTCGGTGCCAATGGGGTAGAACAGGTCATGGAATACACGCTGACTGATGATGAAAAAGCAGAATTCAAACGCTGCTGTGATGCTATCCGTGGCAACATTGCCAAAGCGGAACAGTTCTGGAAGAAATAAACCATTCAATAAATAAAATGGTAATATAATCAGCCGGCTGTCCTGTCTCTTTTATGATGACAGGCAGCCGGCTTTGTTTTACTTGACTTTGAGCGGGCTCCATGTGATATGATAATGATGTTGTAATATAGTTATGGTGTGTATTGTATGACAGGAGGGCAATATGGAAAAAGCAAAAGTATATTTTACAGATTTCCGCTGTAAAGTAGGTACGAATAATCTGATGAAACTGCAGAAACTCTGCCGCCGTGCCGGCATTGGCAACATTGATATGGATGGAAAATTCGTTGCTATCAAGATGCATTTTGGTGAACTGGGGTGTCTGGCATCTATCCGTCCCCAGTATGTCAAGGCTGTAGCAGATCTGGTAAAAGAAATGGGAGGGAAGCCATTTCTTACGGACTGTAATACGCTCTACCCGGGCAGCCGTAAACACGCCCTGGAACATATGGACTGCGCCAATCTCAACGGCTATAATACGGTGACTACGGGCTGTCAGATCATTATCGCGGATGGGCTGCGCGGTACCGATGAAGTAGAAGTCCCTGTAAAAAATGGGCAATACGTACAGAATGCCAAAATCGGTCGGGCCGTCATGGATGCCGATGTCTTTATCAGCCTGGCTCATTTCAAAGGTCACGAATCAACCGGGTTTGGCGGTGCTATAAAAAATATCGGCATGGGCTGTGGCAGCCGGGCAGGAAAAATGGAACAACATTCGTCAGGCAAACCGGAAGTCATCGAGGAAAATTGCCGCAACTGCCATCGCTGTGCCAAAGAATGCGGATCCGACGCCATTACATATGAAAATGACGTAGCTCATATCAATGAAGAACTTTGTAAAGGCTGTGGCCGTTGCATCGGTGCTTGTGCTTTTGACGCTATCCAGACGGTACAATGGGATGCCAATGATAAATTAGACCGCAAAATGGCTGAATATGCCCAGGCCGTCTGCCAGGACCGGCCCTGCTTCCATATCAATCTCGTCATGGATATTTCACCGAACTGTGACTGTCATGCTGAAAACGATGCTCCTATCCTTCCGGACATCGGCATGTTTGCTTCCTTTGATCCGGTAGCACTGGATCAGGCTTGCGTCGATGCCTGCCAGAAACAACAGCCTCTGCCCAACAGCCAGTTGGCGGATAATCTGGCAAAACCAGACTGGCATCATCATCACGACCACTTCCTTGACAGCAATCCCCGCGTCAATTGGGATGAAACGCTGGTACATGCAGAAGAAATCGGTCTCGGCACGCGCCAGTATGAATTAGTTGTCGTAAAATAAAACTATCGTGAAATAATATCGCAAACTTAAAGAGAGGGTTGTCCCTGCATGAGCAGTGCGCTCATTTGGCGGCAACTCTCTTTTTCATACTCCTTATACTGGATAACCATTCTCAAATATGATATTATATATAAGATATGTAAAAGTAATACCATATAGCAGGAGGAGAAACATGTTCAAACATGTACTATTTGATTTAGACGGGACTCTGACTGATTCGAAAGAAGGAATCATCAAGTCTGTAGAATATGCACTGCTGAAGCTTGGGGAATCAACGGAAGGACGGCTGGACCAGCACATTGTCGTCGGCCCGCCGATGATGACGACGTTTACCCAGGTTTATGGCTTTTCCGAAGAAAAAGCGCGGCGTCTGTATGATACATTCCAGGAACGGTACGGTACCAAAGGGCGTTTTGAAAACCATCCGTTCCCGGGAATCCTGGCTCTTCTGGATCAATTAAAGGAAGCGGGCATCAAATCGTATGTTGCTACGTCCAAACCGACTGTACATGCCCGGGCCATATGTGAGAAATTCGGGATCAGCCAGCGGGTGGAACTCGTCGCCGGCAGTACCCTTGGAGGCAACGAAACAAAAGCTGATGTCATCCAGCAGGTTCTCGATACAATCGGACCACAGGCAGAAGGCAAGGCTGTCATGGTAGGCGACAGGAAATATGATGTCATCGGTGCCAGAGAAATGAAGCTGCCTGTCATCCTCGTCGGGTTCGGATATGGAAGCAAGGCAGAACAGGAAGCCTATCCGCCTGATTATTTTGCCCCTGATGTGGAAGCATTAGGCGATATTATTCTTCATACACAGTCGTAAGAGGAGGCTTTTTTATGACATTGAAAGTAAAAGACACGCTGCATGGATTTCACATAGACCGGTCCGTTTATGTTAAAGAACTGGATAGCCAGGCCTATGAAATGACCCACGTCCAATCCGGAGCCCGCGTCCTGTATATTCAGAATGAAGACGACAATAAGGTGTTCTCCATTTCTTTTCGCACGACGCCTTCTGACAGTACAGGTGTACCCCATATTTGTGAACATTCCACATTGTGCGGTTCCCGGAAATTTCCATTGAAAGAACCGTTTGTAGAACTGGTCAAAGGGTCTCTCAATACATTTCTCAATGCGATGACATTTCCTGATAAGACCATGTATCCTGTAGCAAGCCGGAATGCAAAGGATTTCCATAACCTGATGGATGTATATCTGGACGCCGTGTTTTTCCCTAATATGCTGAAAGATGGACAGGTACTGATGCAGGAAGGCTGGCACTATGAAATGGACAGCCCGGAAGCACCTCTGACGTACAGCGGCGTCGTTTACAATGAAATGAAAGGCGTCTTTTCTTCTCCCGATTCACTTATGGAACGCCATGTCATGGAAAACCTGTTTCCCGATACAACGTATGGCGTAGAATCAGGTGGGGATCCTGACGATATTCCCAATTTGACGCAAGAGGCTTTTACGGCTTTCCATAAGGCCTATTATCATCCTTCCAACAGTTATATCTTTCTGTATGGGGATTTGGATGTTGACGGCACACTGGATTTTATCGATTCTGAATATCTCAGTAAATTCCATGCAGCACATATCGATTCAGCCATCAAAAGACAAGCCTGCCCGGGCAGTTGCGTCCGTACCTATCCGTATGGCATCGCTTCAGGAGAAAAAACGCAGCAGAAGACACTGCACAGTCTGACCTATGTCATTGACGATGCTTTGGATACGACACTGGCATTGGCTTTTAAGGTGCTGACGTACGTCCTGTTGCAATCGCCGGCGGCGCCCCTGAAAAAAGCTCTCGTCGATGCCGGTGTCGGCCGCGATGTGTCCGGTGATTTCCAGGATGGTATCCTGCAGCCGTTGTGGGGAATTTCCATCAATGGTTCAGACCCGGATAAACAGGCCAAGATTTTACCGGTTGTCCGGCAGTTCCTGACAAAGATGGTTCAGGAAGGCGTGGATAAGACCTTATTGACCGGTGCCCTGAACCGCATTGAATTTACTTTGCGGGAAGCCGATTTTGCCGGTCGTCCCAAGGGATTGATTTATGGTATCCGTTGCATGGATACCTGGCTGTACGATAAAGATCCGCTGGCTTCTCTGCAATATGAAGATGCGTTGCAGACTCTCCGCCGGGGGATTGACAGCGGATATTATGAATCTCTTATCAAGAAATATATACTGGATAACCCGTATTATGCTCTTGTTACACTGGTCCCGGAACCCGGTCTGACAGAAAAACATGATCAGGCTGTGGCTGACAGACTGGCAGCGTATAAAAAGACTTTATCTGCTGAAGACATACAGCAGATTGTTGAAGCATCCAAGGCCTTGAAAAAGAGACAGGCTACACCCGATTCCCCCGAAGCTTTGTTGACAATCCCTACTCTTTCCCGGGATGATCTGGAACATAAAGCGGAAGAAATAGAAATGCAAACGTCTTCTGAAAGTGGGATTACGGTGTGCCATGTACCGGATCATACAAACGGTATCACCTATGTCAATGCGTATTTTGACCTCCATGGTTTTACCCCCGAAGAGATTTCCTATGTATATCTCCTCAGTGATCTTTTGGGAGACATGGATACGAAAGATCATACATATGGAGAACTGGCTTCCCTCATTGATTTGTATACTGGAGGTATCGATTGCGCCGTATCTGCTTTTTCTGATTGTGAAGATAATGGGCAGTACATGCCTGTCTTTAAGGTAACGGCTAAGGCACTCCGTCAGAATATGCCGGAACTGATCCGTCTGATGCGGGAAATTACGACAGAAACACTTTTTACCAATACAGAACGTCTCATTGAACTGGTCGAGGAAACCAAAGCGGGCTGGGATATGGATGCATTCCGCCGGGGGCATACGCTGGTCATGCACCGCGTTCTGTCTTATGTATCACCGGTAGAAGGATTCTGCGATGCCGGCGAATTTTCGTACTATGAATTTATCAGCCGGATTGCTGCCGGAATCAGGACGAAAACGGATGATACAATCATGAAGCTGCAGCATGTCATGAAGAAGGTGTTCACCCGGGCAGCTATGACGCTGGAAATAACGAGTGATACAGAAGATTACCAGCAGGTCATAGGACTTTTGCCGGACTGGGCGCAACAATTGCCCCAGGGAGAAAAACGCACAGACCTTTGCCGTCTGGGCGGTCAACGTAAAAACGAAGGCATCATGACCAGTGGCAAGGTACAGTACGTAGCAAAAGGTGGGAATTTCCGCAGCCATGGCTTTGTGTACACCGGTTCTATGATGGTTCTGGATACGATTTTGCAATATGGATATCTCTGGACGAAGATTCGTGTCCAGGGAGGAGCGTACGGGGCGTTTACCCGTTTTTACGGCAATGGCGACATGGTGTTCTGCTCGTATCGCGACCCCAATCTGGAAAGCAGCGTCAGAGCGTACGATGATCTGGCAGATTATCTGGAACAATTCGACGTTACAGACCGGGAAATGACAAAGTATGTCATTGGTACATTGAGCCGCATTGATATTCCACTGACACCTTCCCTAAGGGGAGATAAGGCGATGAACCGCTATTTCTCCCATATGACACAGGCCCTGGTTCAGCAGCGCCGGGATCAGCTCTTACAGACGACGGCTGCAGATATCCGGGCTCTGGCACCATTAGTGCGGGCGGTCATGAATGATAATTGCCTTTGCGTGATGGGGGGAGAAGGTAAAATAAAGGATGCAGCTGCTTTGTTTGACAACCTCATTTCCTTGCCGGATTAGGATGTGAATAGTATGCGGGGACGTTTTGCACCCAGCCCGACGGGCTATATCCATTTGGGAAATGTATGGACTGCCTTTCTTGCCTGGCTGCAGGTACGGCAACAGAATGGAACTCTGGTACTGCGCATAGAAGATATCGATGAACAGCGGTCTAAGCCTGTATATGTAAAGGCACTGCTGGAAGATCTGGCCTGGCTGGGGTTGGACTGGGATGAAGGGCCTGGAAAAGGCGGCTCTTACGGATCATATATCCAGCAGGAACGGTATCCGCTATATGAAAAAGCCATGCAGGAGCTGCAGGAAAAACATCTGTTGTACCCCTGTTATTGCAGCCGTGCCAGATTGCAGGCCATAGGAGCGCCCCATGAAGGGGAGCATCTTGTATATGATGGGCATTGTTATGGCATGACGGAAGAACAGCGCCGTCATATGGACCGGAAGCCATCCTGGCGCGTCCACGTCCCGGACGTTTCTGTCTCGTTTACGGATGGCTGCTATGGGGCTTTTTCGGATTATCTGCCCCGTGTTTGTGGTGATTTCGTCGTCCGGCGTGCCGATGGCCTGTATGCATATCAATTGGCCGTTGCCGTCGATGACGGGGCTATGGGCATTACCCATGTGCTGCGCGGCCGGGATTTGTTATCTTCGACAGCCCAGCAGATATGGCTCATGAAGGTGCTGGAGTATAGGGCACCTTCGTATACCCATGTTCCGATGCTGGTTGATATGTCTGGTAACCGTCTTTCTAAGAGACAGAAAGGCATAACAGTCCGCAGCCTTCGTGAACGCGGTGTCATGGCTGATGCCATTTTATCTGCACTGGCCCTGGCCGGCAGACTGGTTACGGAAAGGCGTCTGTATCATAAAGAGGAATTAGTCCGCCGGTGCGATTTTCAAAAGATGACGACGCAGGACATTGTTCTGGAAGATACCTGGCTGGATGAACTGTTACACGGATAATCAAAATATAATAAGTTTGGCTATGTTGTATCATACATACTGTAGGAAGAAACAAAATACATCTTGTTTTTTTCTGCAGTATTTTTTTATCTTTTTTTTCAGATCTTTATCAGATTAAGCAATATTATTGTCATCGGGTGTGAAAATGTGGTAAAATGTGGTGAAAAGTGATAGATAATACGGAAGGGGGGCGACGCTATGTTCATGGGAGAATATTCGCATTCTATTGATACAAAAGGCCGCGTTATTATGCCGGCGAAATTTCGTGAAGAATTGGGAACGCATTGTATAGTAACCCGTGGACTGGAAGGCTGCCTTTCTGTATATACACAGGATGCCTGGAGAAATCTGGCTGATAAGATGAAAAAATTAAGGACCAGTAAAGAAAAGGTCCGGGCATTTAAACGATTTCTCTTTGGCAGTGCGGCCGAAGTTGAATTTGACCGTACAGGCCGTATCCTGATTCCCGGAACGCTGCGGGAATATGCCGGCCTTAAAAAAGAAGTTACAGTCATCGGCACAGGTGACAGCATAGAAATCTGGGACAAACAATCTTATGAAGAATATGCCGCCCGTACCGTGCCGGCGATGGAAGAGATTGCTGAAGATCTGGAAGATCTGGATCTGGACATATAGGAGTACTCATGGAATTTCATCATGTCAGTGTATTACGAAATGAAACAATTAATCATCTCATCGGTGATCCCCATGGTATATATGTAGACTGCACACTGGGAGGGGGAGGTCATTCCCGCGTATTGGCCGAACGGCTGGCCGGTGATGCAACGCTGATTGGACTCGATCAGGATGAGGATGCCATTGCGGCGGCTACAGCCCATATGAAAGGGACAGCCTGCCATTTTATACCGGTGCAGGAAAATTTCCGCAACCTGGGCCAGGTCCTGGACAAGCTGCACATAGATGCCGTGGACGGGGTCATGTTTGACCTGGGCGTGTCGAGTTACCAGCTGGATACGCCGGAACGGGGTTTTTCCTATATGCAGGACGGGCCACTTGATATGCGGATGGACCGGTCTGCCCGGAAAAGCGCTTACGATGTGGTCAATACATATAGTGAAGCTGAGTTATACCGTGTTGTCAAAGACTATGGGGAAGAACGCTGGGCCAGCCGTATTGCTGAATTTATCGTCAGGGAACGGCAGCAGAAGCCCATTAGTCATACGGCTGAACTCGTATCCGTCATCAAGAAAGCTATTCCTGCGGGAGCCCGCAAGGATGGACCGCATCCGGCCAAGCGGACGTTTCAGGCAATCCGGATTGAAGTCAATGATGAACTGGGTATTCTCCATGATGCCGTCGAAACGGCAGCGCAGCGGTTAAAACCGGGCGGACATATCTGTGTTATAACCTTCCATTCTCTGGAAGACCGCATTGTCAAGCAGACGTTGAAACGATTGGCAACGGATTGTATCTGTCCTCCCGATATGCCTGTCTGTACGTGTCACCATCATGCCATTTTAAAGATACAGCGCCATGCCATCACGCCGGGAGAAGATGAGCTGGAACAGAATCCCCGGGCCAGAAGTGCTAAATTACGCGTCGGAATTCGTAAGTGATGGATAGGCAGAGGAATTTTCGTTTTTAATATTTGATTGGATGTGTTATAATATGCTGGCCAGAAAAGCTGGATACATTCACTATGAAGCGTCACGTTCTGTGGGGCACCGGACCGGTGCGGATGAAAGAAAATTCGCCAGGCTGCTTGCGCAGACTATATCTGTTTTACTGCTGGTATGCTTTTTCCTGCTGGCATACATTGCGCTTTCTGCCGTTAAAACTAATTTCAGCTATGCACTGATGCAGAAAAAGCTTCATGCCCAGCAGCTGCAGAGAGAAAATGAAGTGCTCCGCGTTGATATTGCCAAATTGGAGACGCCGGAACGAATTTATACGTCGGCGCAGAAACTCGGTATGACGGTCCCGGTGACCGTGCTGTATGGCCAGTCTCATGATAAGACGGGAACAGGTGACAGCAGCCGGTAAAGCGGGTATGAGCAGCCTTAATTTAAGGCTGCTATTGTTGTTTCCTGTTCTGTTAACATATGAATTACCTGTATAGGAGGAAATGAAATGAAATCAGTTAATGAACTCTGCAAACAAATTAAAGGTATATATAATGTGGATGGCAATGCCAATACTATGATTACGGGCATTTCGTCCGATTCCCGGTCAATCGAAAAGGGAGATTTGTTCGTCTGCTTCAGCGGCGTTCATACAGACGGGGCCGTATATGCATCCCAGGCTGTAGAGAAAGGGGCCGTTGCAGTGCTTACGACCAAACATCTGGACCTTCCCGGCAATGCCGTGCAAATCATGGTGCCGGATGTGCATCATGCCGTTGAAGATATAGTTCCTTATTTTTATGATTATCCGGGAAAGAAAATGCGCATGATCGGCGTTACGGGGACAAATGGCAAAACGACGACGAGCCATATTATTTATCATATCCTGAAAGCTGCCGGCCATCGTGTGGGCCTTCTGGGAACCATCCATGCGCTGATTGACGATGAAGAACTTCCTATTCACAATACGACGCCGGATGTTATTGATCTGCAGCGCTTCCTGGCGCTTATGTATGACCGTGGCGTTACTCATGTCGTCATGGAAGTGTCGAGCCATGCCCTGGCTTTAAACCGCGTGGCCGGGATTGAATATGATACGGCGGTATTTACGAATCTGACACAAGATCACCTGGATTTCCACAAGACGATGGAAAACTATCTGGCAGCCAAATGCAAATTATTCCAGAACATCAGTCTCGATGAACATGTTAAGGATAATAAGACAGCTATAGTCAACATTGATGACCCTTATGCAGAAGGAATCCTGAAAACCTGTCACTGCAACGTACTGACCTACGGCGTAGAAAAAGCAGCTGATTTAAAAGCAGCTAACTTATCGGTGGAACTGAAACGTTCATCCTTTGATGTTACGGGACCCTTTGTCAATGTCCATCTGAATATGAACATTACAGGCTTGTTCAACGTGTATAATACACTGGCGGCAATCGGAGCTGCCCATGCAGAAGGCGTAGATGAACAGACGATTGATAAAGCTATCCAGTCTTTCCATTCCGTACCAGGCCGTTTTGAACTCGTAGAAGCCGGACAGGATTTTGCCATTGTCGTCGATTATTCTCATACGCCGGACAGTCTGGAAAAAGCATTGACGACAGCCCGTGCCATGAATCCGGTCCGTATACTCTGCGTGTTCGGCTGCGGGGGCGACCGCGATCGTACAAAACGCCCGATTATGGGACGTATTGCTGCAGAACATGCTGATATCCCCATCGTCACTTCCGATAATCCGCGGTCAGAAGACCCGGAAGCCATTGTTCAGGAAGTGGAAGCCGGTGTAAAAGATGGGTTGAAACCCGGCCAGCATCATGAAGTGATCGTCAATCGCCGTGATGCTATTTTCCGTGCCGTAGAATTGGCACAAAGCGGCGATATTGTACTGATTGCTGGTAAGGGGCATGAAGATTATCAGATATTGAAGACCGGTACCATCCATTTTGATGACCGTGAGGTCGCAAGGGATGCCGTGCTGGCTGCAAAGGGGAGATAAAAATGGCTGCGTTCACGTTACAGGAGGTAGAAAAGGCTACTGGCGGCAGACTGCTGTATCCCGTTGTGGACGATTCCGTATTTTCTCAGGTAGAGACAGATACACGGGCTATTACAGAAGGGGCGCTTTTTGTAGCTCTCAAAGGAGAAACATTTGATGGTCACGATTACGTGCTTCAGGCTAAAGAACGTGGGGCTGCCGGTGCCGTAGTAGCTGAAGACCGCCCTGAATATAAACAAGAGGGATTTGCTGTTGTCATAGTTACGGATACACGCAAAGCATATCAGGACCTGGCGCGTTTTCACCGCCGCCGTTTTTCGATTCCTGTCATCGCCGTTACGGGTTCTGTAGGAAAGACTTCTACACGCAGCATGATTGCAGCCGTGCTGTCGCAGAAATATCGTGTGCTCCAGACAGAAAAAAATTTTAATAATGAAATCGGCCTTCCGAAAACGCTGCTGCAGCTTACGCCGGAACATGAGGCCTGCGTTGTGGAAATGGGCATGCGTGGTCTGGGGCAGATTGCGGAACTGGCGGCTATTGCAGAACCGGATATAGGTGTGGTCACCAATGTCGGCAAGAGTCACATTGAGCTGTTGGGGTCGCAGGATAATATTGCCCGGGCTAAAAGTGAACTCGTCCGGGCATTGTCAGAAGATGGCGTTGCCATACTGAATCAGGATGACTCGTATGTAGCGGCAATGGCCGATTTGTGCCGCGGCAAGGTAGTCGGATACGGTATTGAAAGCAATGCTGCTATCCGGGCCAGCCGCGTCGTCTGCAGTGAGAAGGGGCTGCGGTTTGCCTGTCGGTGCTTTGATCAGGTCATGGATATCCACATGCCGCTCATAGGCAGCCACAATGTCTATAATGCACTGGCTGCTATTGCTGTCGGACGGGTTCTGGGACTAACAGAACATCAGTTACAAAAAGGATTGTCCGAGTACCGCGGTATGCCAATGCGGCAGGAATTGATTCATCTTGGCGAATATACCTTTATCAATGATGCGTATAATGCAAATCCGGCTTCTATGAGTGAAGCGCTGAAATCGCTGGCGTTGCTGACAAAAGGACGGAAAATCGCTGTTCTTGGCGGAATGCTGGAATTAGGGGACTGGACGGTCCGGGAACATGAAAAAATAGGAGCTGAAGCAGCGGAATTAGGGCTGGATGCGCTCATTACCATGGGCAGTCCGGCATCCTATATTGCAGATGCTGCCAGAAAAAATGGGCTCGGCGCTGTATATACGGCACAGGATCATGCCGGAGCGGCGGATTGCCTCAGGCAAATTATCCAGCCGGGAGATACGGTTCTGCTTAAGGGTTCCCGGGGATTTGCCATGGAAAAGATACTGCCATATTTCGAAAGGAAGTAATGTGAATGTTAAATACACTGCTCTTTGGTTTTGCTGTCAGTCTGATCATAGCTCTGGCTCTGGGGCCGCTGGTCATCCGGGAACTGAAGAAATTTCATGCCCGCCAGTCTGAACGGGAAGAAGGGCCAGAGAGTCATAAATACAAGGCTGGCACGCCTACTATGGGCGGTATCCTGATTCTGACAGCGCTTGTCGTGTCCTGCCTTATTTTTAATCCCATGGATCTGCGCAAGGGACTGGCGCTGTTTCTGACACTAGGACATGGAATCATCGGTTTTCTTGATGATTCCATCAAGGCAGTCAAACACCGCAACCTGGGCCTTACGGCTAAACAAAAACTGGCCGGGCAATTCGTTATGGCAGCAGTATTTTGCTTTATTTTGAAGGAATATCTGAACTTTCCGACGACAGTATGGATTCCGTTTACGACATGGAATGTTGATTTGGGCATGTTGTATTACGTATTTGTCTTTGTCATGATTGTCGGTACGAGTAATGCCGTCAATCTGACGGACGGACTCGATGGGCTGGCAGCTGGTTCTTGTGCCATCACGTCGGTTGCCTACGTCGTTATTTCTGTCGCACTGGGATATGTCAACTTTGCTGTATTCAGTGCGGCGCTTACGGGCGCTTGTTTGGGATTCCTCTTTTATAACCAGCATCCGGCTAAAATGTTTATGGGCGATACGGGGTCGCTGGCTTTAGGCGGAGCCCTGGCGGCCATGGCGATTTTGACTAAGACGGAATTATTGCTTATCATTGCTGGCGGCCTGTATGTGATTGAAGCTTTATCGGTCATCATTCAGGTCGTATCATTTAAGACCCGCGGAGTACGGGTGTTCAAAATGAGTCCGATTCATCATCATTTTGAGCTTTCGGGCTGGAGTGAAGTCAAAGTAGTTACTGTTTTTTGGAGTTTTTCGGCTATTATGGCCATCCTTTCTATTTTTGTAGTCCTGGCATGCAAATAGGCTGCCATACATACTATATGAAAAAAAGCGGGTGTAGAGCATGAGCATAATGGATTTTTCAGGGAAACATATTTTGGTTATCGGTGCTGGTATCAGCGGCCGGGCTGCTTCAGAAGCACTGGCCAGTCATGGTGCTTCCGTTGTTCTCAATGATTTAAAGACAATCGATACACATCATGAGCCGTGGCCGGAATTGAAAGCTGATGGGATCCGTCTCGTGTTTGGCCATCAGGAAGCGGCTCTGCTGGATGGGATGGACCTCGTCGTTCCGTCACCGGTCATTTCCCCGGAAATCCCGATTATGAAGGAAGCGGCTGCCCGTCATATTCCCATCTGGAGTGAAGTAGAAGTCGCTTACCGGCTGACAGATGCTGAAATACTGGCTGTTACCGGTACGAATGGCAAAACGACGACGACGACACTTTTGGGAGATATTATGAAAGCGGCAGGCCGTGAAACGGTCATAGGTGGCAACATCGGTTACGGTCTTTCCGAACAGGCGGAAGACCTGCCAAAAGAAGATGTGGTCGTAGCAGAACTCTCCAGTTTTCAACTGGAATTTACACAGACGATGAAAGCGAAGGCTGCGGTCATACTGAATATCACACCCGATCACCTGGACCGGCATCACACTATGGAAGCGTACGCGGCAGCGAAAGAACGGATTTTCCATAATCAGGATAAATCCGATTATGCACTCCTGAATTATGATGATGCGCGCATTAAAGCCATGGAACCGGATATGACCGGGACCGTGTTGTGGTTCTCTACGGAACAGGAAGTTCCGGCAGGTGCCTTTGCAAAAGATGGACGGCTGATTTTACGTACGGATGGAAGTGATACGGAAATCTGCCGAGAAGACGAACTGAAATTATTTGGCAGGCATAATATCCAGAATTGCTTGGCCGCGGCGCTCATGGCGTATGTGGCAGGCGCACCGCTTTCCGTTATTCAGCGTGTACTCCGGACGTTTGGCGGGGTAGAACATCGCATTGAACCTGTACGCACTATCAATGGCGTACCGTATTATAATGATTCCAAGGGTACTAATACGGATGCTTCGATAAAGGCATTGGAAGCTTTTTCCGGCCATCTGATACTCATTGCCGGCGGCCATGATAAGATGACGCCGCTTGATGAGTTCATGAATCTGGCTGCTCAAAAAGTAGATACGATGATTCTTATCGGTGATGCGGCGGACCGTTTTGAAAAAGCCGCAAAAAAGGCGGGCGTAAAAGATATCCGCAAAGCCGGCTACAGCATGGAACGGGCTGTCATGATGGCACGCAAGATTGCAGCACCGCCCCAGACCGTACTTTTGTCACCGGCCTGCTCCAGCTATGACATGTATGATAATTACGAACAGCGCGGACGTATGTTCAAGGGCATAGTAAACGCAATTTAAATAATGAATTCAGAGACAGGGAGGAAATAGAACATGCGCCGAGTGATTATTTCTGGTGGTGGCACTGGGGGGCATATTTATCCGGCCATTACCATTGCCCGGGCCATTGCCGATATTGAACCGACGGAATTTTTGTACGTAGGATCTAAAATCGGATTGGAAAACACCTTGATTCCCAATGAAGGCATTCCCTTTGTTACGATTGATGTACGGGGGCTGGAACGGAAGATTTCATTCCGTAATCTGGTGACATTGGGAAAGACCGCAGGCAGTCTGATCAAGGCAGAACATATTATTCATAAGTTTAAACCGGATGTTGTGATTGGCACGGGGGGCTTCGTTTGCGGCCCCGTTCTCCTGGCAGCCAGTATGAGCGGGATTCCGACATTGGTACAGGAACAAAATGTCATTCCCGGTGTCACAAATACGATATTAAGCCGGTTTGTCAAATGTGTCGCTTTGGGATATGAAGAAGCGGCAGAGCGCTTTAAGCGGAAAGACATCCTGGTGTATACGGGGAATCCCGTACGCAAGGATATACTGACTGGTACGAAAGATCATGGACGGGCTTTACTGGGACTGGATCCGGACAAATTCACCCTACTGGTAGCAGGGGGAAGCCGGGGTGCCCGTTCTATCAATAATGCAATGATTGAAGTGCACCGGTATTTCCGGGACAGCAAGGATATCCAAATCCTTCATGTCACCGGCGACCACGAATACGACCGCGTCGTAGGACAATTGGAAGGTATTGATGGCAAAGGGCGGTATGGAGAAGGAAGCCACATCATCCCCTATCTCCATCACATGCCAGAAGCACTGGCTGCAGCTGATCTGGCTGTGTATCGGGCCGGTGCTGTGGGATTAGCGGAATTAACTGTGCGCGGACTTCCGGCTATACTGATTCCGTATCCCTATGCTGCCGAAGACCATCAGCGCTACAACGCACAGGCTCTGGTCATGTGCGGTGCTGCAAAAATGATCCTTGATAAGATGTTGACCGGTCGTGAACTGTTGGAAGAAATCGTTCATTTGAAAAATGATCCGGAAGCACTGAAGCGCATGGCTCAGGCGAGCAAATCCAAGGGCCGTCCCCAGGCTGCACATGATATTGCAGAACTGGCGCTTTCTATTGCCAAAGGCCCGAAATACCGTTCCCGCATACAGAAGGATGTGACTGATCATGATTAACTTAAATACTGTACAGCGCGTTCACTTCATTGGTATTGCCGGTGCGGGAATGCGTGCGATAGCAAACATTTTCATTGAAAAAGGTTTTACCGTCTCCGGATCCGACCTGCGTGTTTCCCCGACGACAGACCGGTTTGAAAAAATGGGTGCCCGGATCTGCATTGGCCAGCGGCCGGAAAATTTGCAGGATGCCCAGGTAGTCGTGATTTCATCTGCCATCAGAGAAAATAATCCGGAATTACAGGAAGCCCGCCGCCGCGACATACCGGTAATCCATCGTTCCGATGCCCTGGTGCATATTATGTCCTGGGGAAAGAGCATTGCCGTCGCAGGTGCCCATGGCAAGACGACAACCTCTTCCATGCTCGGACAGGTTTTTTATGAAAGCGGTACGGATCCGACACTGGTTATCGGCGGTGAAGTGGATTATCTGCATTGTAATTCTATTCTCGGAAAGGGAGACTATGTCATTGCTGAAGCTGATGAAAGTGATGGATCGTTCCTGAAAGAACATCCCTATATTGCTGTCATCACTAATATAGATGCGGATCACATGGATCATTATGGATCACTGGAAAATATCATCAAGGCATTTGGACAGTTTATCGGACAAATACATCCGGAAGGATTTGCTGTTCTCTGTTTTGAAAATGACAAGATACGATCCTTGGCAAATACCCTGAACAGACGGTATCTTTCGTATGGAATAGAAACACCGGCTGATTACAACGCCCGTAATATCCGGTATATTAATGGCCGGCTCCATTATGAAGTATGGCATGACGGCAAAGAACTAGGAACCATCAATCTCAATGTCCCTGGCCGTCACAATGTGCTGAATTCGCTGGCGACTACAGCCGTTGCTCTTCGCTGCGGTATTCCTTTTGATAAGATCGCCCATGCTCTTTCTCATTTCCATGGAGCTAAACGGCGGTTCCAGACGAAAGGCGTTGTCGATGATGTTTGGGTAGTCGATGATTACGCCCATCATCCTACGGAAATCAATGCTACACTTACGGCTGCCCGCGATATGGGGACTCATCGCGTGGTGTGCCTGTTTCAGCCGCACCGGTATACACGGACCCAGCTTTTACTCAACAAGTTTGGAGGAGCTTTTACCGGTGCTGATAAATTGATCGTCACCGATGTCTATAGTGCTGGCGAAGATCCGATCCCTGGAGTCACGGGCAGGCTGATTGCCGATAAGGTCCGGGAAACGACAGGGCAGGATGTGACTTATATTGCCGATAAGAACGAGCTTGTCCCGTATCTGCTTAAGAATGCACGGCCAAAAGATCTGGTCATTACTATGGGGGCCGGTGATATTTATACCATAGGGGAACGATATATTGAAGAAGCCAGGAGGGGGAAGTAATCATGGACACACTGCAGGATAAGAATATTGCCGTTATTGTAGGCGGACCTTCAACGGAAGCGGAAGTATCGCGCCGTACAGGAGCTGCCATTGCCGGAGCACTGCAGGAAAAGGGGTATCATGCGGAACTTCTGGAACTGGTGCCGGATAAGCTTGCCAGTCAGCTGCAGGATAAGAATATAGATATTGTTTTTAATGCGCTTCATGGACATTACGGAGAAGATGGTGTATTGCAGGGATTATGTGAAATGATGGGAATTCCCTATACCGGTCCGGGCGTCATGGCCAGTGCCGTCGGTATGAATAAGGTCATGAGCAAGTGCGCGTTTCAGGGAGCGGGAATTGCAACAGCACCCTTTGCCTATTATTTCAATACGCAGGACGAAGATGCTATCGCTGCTGATATTATCAAACGGTTTTCTCTGCCTGTAGTCATAAAATCGGCAGGGCAGGGGTCCAGTATTGGTACGGTAATCGTTCATTCAGAAGACGAAATACGAAGCGCATTGAACGAAGCGTTTAAGTACAGCAATTCTATTGTGGCTGAAGCATTCATCGACGGGGATGAGTTTACTGTTGCTGTCATGGATGATATGGCCTTTCCCGTCATTCAAATTGTTTCCAGTACAGGAAAATATGACTATTATTCCAAGTATGCTCCCGGCGTAGCAAAACATCTCTGTCCGGCACCTATTTCGCCGGAACTGACAAAAAAGATGCAGAATCTGGCTTTGGACGTATTTCATCTTTGCCATTGCAGCGGTATTTCCCGCGTCGATATCATGACGGACAAAGAGGGAAATCCCTTTGTACTGGAAATCAACACGGTTCCGGGCATGACGGCGACCAGTCTGGTCCCCGATGCGGCCCGTGCAGCAGGCATAGAATTTCCCGATTTATGTGAACGCATTCTAAAGGAAGCATCTGTCGGAAAATTTTAGATTAGGTAGAGTTTTGTGATTATATACAGGTTTATACTATGACAATGGATAAAAAAGGGACATATTCCCCGGCTTCTGATACAACTTCATATCAAAGTGAAAATGATCCATATGGCATTAAAAAGCGTACCCATGATGTCTTCGTGCCGCCTCAGGTAGAAGACACTTCCTATGTGCCTCATCAGGATGTGACGGAGGCACAGGGGAAAACGCAGAAGCGGATTGCCCGACGCCGGGCCAGAAGCCAGCGGAAAAAACTTGCCAGGCAGAGACAACTGCGCCGCCGGAACCGCAGACTGGCTGCCGTAACAGGTATTATTTTTGTCTTTTTTGTCTGGCTTATCCTGCGATTTCTTCCCATTCCTTTTGGAACCGTCATCATTGATGGGAATGAGCGGATGTCCTTTGATGATGTATATCAATCCTGCGGCATACAAAACGGGATCATTAATGTGATACAACTATCGCCGGACCGGATGCGGGAACGAATGGAAAAGGATTTACGGGTAGCAAGCGCGGACATCAGCCGCGAATTCCCGGCGACTATCCATATCCGCATGCAGGAGCGGCAGACTGTTGCTGTCATCACCACGATGTATGGTTTTGCTTATGTGGATGATACGGGAAAGGTCATTGAGACAGCCCCGCAAATTAAAGGCGTATCGGCCCCTTTGATTACTGGTAAAAAAGTAGACACTCTGCTCCTTGGCGATACTATTCATGATCAGTCCATTCGCGATTCTCTTTCGTATTTGAAAAGCCTTGAACCAGAACTTCGTAAGGATATTACAGAAATCAATGTAGGGAATCCAGACAATATTATTGCCTATACAAGCGAATCTCTTCCTGTTCATCTGGGAAGTGCTGATGATCCGGCAGGACGGGCGGAGATGACGAAAGAGCTGCTGCAGGAAGTAAAGCGCAATCATCTTTCTGTCCAGTATATCGATACGGATCCTCGTGCCCCGCTTGTTAAAAGCAGTTGATAGGAAAGATTTTTCAAATAGCTGTAGATTAATTCCTGAATATAGTGTAAAATAATAAAGAAATCCTATCAGTACAAGAGTGTATACTTTTTTGAAGGAGGAACTAGTAAGATGGCAGATAATGCAAACATAAAAGTAATAGGTGTCGGTGGCGGCGGCAACAATGCTGTCAACCGTATGATAGAAGCAGGCTTACAGGGTGTACAGTTTATTTCTGTCAATACAGAAGATCAGGTGCTGGAAATTTCCAAAGCGGATGTTAAAATCCAGATTGGTGAAAAGCTGACCCGCGGTCTTGGCGCCGGCGCTAATCCACAAATCGGTGAACAGGCTGCCTTGGAAAGCAAGGAAGAAATCATCAAGGCCCTGCAGGGTGCTGATATGGTGTTCGTTACAGCCGGCATGGGCGGCGGTACGGGTACTGGTGCGGCACCTATCGTGGCAGAATGTGCCAAAGATCTCGGTGCACTTACGGTAGCTGTCGTTACAAAACCTTTTACGTTTGAAGGGAAGCGCCGCCGCGAACAGGCTGAAAAAGGGACGGCATATCTGAAGGAAAAGGTTGATACGATTATTACTATTCCGAATGATAAGCTGCTGCAGATGATTGACAAAAAGACACCGTTGAAAGACGCATTCCTGAAAGCCGATGATGTATTGCGCCAAGGTGTACAGGGGATTTCTGATCTGATTACGACGACGGGCCTCATCAACCTCGATTTCGCCGACGTGAAGACCGTCATGTCCGACCAGGGCGAAGCCATCATGGGAATTGGCCTGGGAACTGGTGAAAACCGTGCCCTCGATGCGGTTGATGCAGCGATTCACAGCCCGTTGCTTGAAACAGGAATCGACGGTGCGCAGAGCATTCTCCTCAACGTTACAGGCGGCCCCGATGTCAGCTTGTATGAAATCAACGAAGCGGCAGAAAAAATTGCAGAAGCAGTTGACCCGGATGCCAATATTATCTTTGGCCAGGTTATTGATCCGGATATGGAAGAAGATTCTATCCGCATTACTGTTGTTGCGACAGGCTTTGGCAAAGAACCGTCCACGATTCCGTCTTTTGGCCAGGATGGTGGTAAAGCCGATAAAGCTGATCTCGGCGGTGTAGAAATTCCGTCGTGGATGAAATAATAGAGCAAATCAAAAAGCGGATCCTGGTGGACCCGCTTTTTTTCAATCAGTCGTTATATACTCCTGGGAGGAACGAATTATGAGATGTCCATTCTGCAAAGGTGATGATACGAAAGTAACCGATTCGCGGGCAACGGATGACGGGAACGCTATCCGCCGCCGACGGGAATGTCTGAAATGCGGCCGTCGTTTTACGACGTACGAAATGGTAGAAGAAGTGCCGCTTATCGTGATAAAGAAAAATGGCAGCCGGGAATTATTTGACCGCAGTAAAATATTGAATGGCCTTCTCCGTGCCTGCAACAAACGGATGGTTACGCGGCAGCAGCTGGAAGAAATCGTCAATCGGGTGGAACGGGAAATACGCAATTCCCTTGTCCAGGAAGTTTCCAGTGTACATATCGGTGAACTCGTGCTCAATGAACTGAAACATGTCGATGAAGTCGCGTATATCCGGTTTGCCTCAGTGTACCGCCAGTTTGCTGATCTGGATAGCTTTATGGCAGAACTGAAACGGCTGATGGGGTCCGACAAGAAGAAAGCATAACCCAGAAAAGGAGATATTATGACAGATCACTATATCGATAATTTTTTAAATGACGTACTACCTCATTTGCGGATTGCTGTCATTGGAGACATTATGGTAGACCGCTATGTATTTGGCAAGGTGGAACGCATATCACCAGAAGCTCCGGTACCGGTAAACCGTGTAGATCATATCAAATCAGTTCTCGGCGGGGCTGCCAATGTGGCATCGAATCTGGCTAATCTTGATTGCAATGTGTACCTGGCCGGACTGATTGGTGATGATGACAACGCACGCCTGCTGAGAAGCCTGCTCGATGAATCGGGCATCGATGGGTCCGGCCTGGTTGCCCGCAGTCATCATGCGACGACGACGAAGATGCGTATACTGGGAGCACGCCAGCAGATGGTACGCCTTGATTTTGAAGAGATTACACCTCTGGACGATCTGGAAACAGCAGAACTTGCGACCTGGCTTGACGTCTGCATCCACTCCGGTCTGGATGGAGTCATTTTATCGGACTATCATAAAGGCGTTCTGACTGATAAAGTTGCCAGACAAATCATTCGTACCGTAAAGGCTGCCGGCATTCCCATTCTCGTCGATCCTAAGGGCAAAGACTGGTCAAAATATGATGGGGCGGACTTTGTTACACCTAATATGAAGGAATTATCTGAATGCGCCGGATATGAAGTGGCCAACGAGGGCAGTGAAGTAGTTAAGGCCGCCATGGAACTGCATAAAAAATATGATTTTGCCAATCTGATGGTCACCCGTTCAGAAAAGGGGATAACCGTCGTCAGCCACGATGGCCGCGTCTGGAATAATCCGGCTACAGCACAGGAAGTATTTGATGTATCCGGTGCCGGAGATACGGTTGCGGCAGCGTTTCTGGCAGCTATTGCCGGTCATCTTTCTATTCGTACGAGCCTTCAGCTGGCAAACGCCGCTGCCGGTATCGTCGTCAGGAAGGTCGGTACATATCCGGTCCACCGCAGTGAACTAATCCAGCTCTGGACACAGTGGCAGCCCCCGCGCTGGTCCCCCTATACAGCACTGGACTGGGATCAGACAGCCCGGAAAATCCGCAGCTGGCAGGAACGGGGAGAAACGGTTGTTTTTACAAATGGCTGCTTTGATATCCTGCATCGAGGCCATGTATTGTATCTGCAGCAGGCGGCAATGCTGGGACAACACCTGATCGTAGGTTTAAATTCTGATGATTCTGTGCGCCGCCTGAAGGGACCGGCACGGCCTTTGGTGCGGCAGGAAGACCGGGCTGTCTTGCTGAATGCTCTCGGCTGTGTCGATGATGTCGTCATTTTTAATGAGGATACGCCTCATGATCTGCTTTCTGTCCTGAGACCAGACATTCTTGTCAAAGGCGGCGATTATAGGGCTGAAGATGTAGTCGGCAGGGAATTTGTTAAACGGGTTGAAATCATTTCTTTTGAAGAAGGGTACTCGACGACAGGTTTAGTCAATAAGATTGTTGATTTAGTAAAGAAGGGGATTCTATGAAAATTGTAACAGGTGGTGCCGGATTTATCGGCAGCAATATTGTAAAACAACTGAATAATCGCGGAATCGATGATATTCTTATCGTCGATGACCTGACGGACGGCCGTAAATGCCGTAATCTGCAGGGGTTGTCTTTTTATGATTATATGGATTATGAAGACTTTGCCCAGGAAATGGCTGATGATACCTTTGATTGCGGATACATCGATGTAGTATTCCATGAAGGAGCCTGCTCCGATACGATGAATTACGATGGACGCTACATGATGAAAAATAATTATGAAGGCAGCAAAAATCTGCTCCGGTACTGCATGCAGCGCAAGATACCTTTTTTGTATGCTTCTTCTGCCTCTACCTATGGCAGTGGCAAACATGGCTTCCGTGAAACCCCGGAATGTGAACAGGCATTGAATCCATATGCATACTCCAAGCTTCAGTTTGACCGTTTTGTGCGGCGCATGCTGCCCTTGTCAAAAGGACAGATAGTAGGTTTCCGTTATTTTAATGTATTCGGCCCCCAGGAAAATCACAAGGACCGTATGGCATCCCTTATCTATCAGAAGTATCATGAATTGCAGAAAACCGGAAAAATTACACTTTTTGAAGGCACTGGCGGTTTTGGCAATGGAGAACAGGTACGTGATTTTATTTATGTCAATGATGTAGTCAATGTAATCTTTTATTTCTGGGAACACCCGGAACTTTCCGGCATCTATAACTGCGGCACTGGTACGGGGCATACGTTCAATGATTTTGTCCACGGTATCATCGAATATTGCGGCAAAGGAACGATTGAATATGTTCCCTTTCCGGAAATCCTCAAGGGAAAATATCAAAGTTATACTCAGGCCGATACGACGAAACTGATGGCTGCCGGATATGACCGGGGATTCACACTGCTCCATGAAGCAGTGAAAGAATATTGCAGCATATTGGAAAAAAGTGACGGTTATTACGAATGAGACGGGCTGTTTTTCTGGACCGCGACGGCGTCCTGAATGTAGATACTCATTATCTGCACCGTATCAGTGACGTCATCTGGGTGCCGGGGGCAAAGGAAGCAGTATCATTACTGACTCGTCTGGACTATCAAATTTTTATCGTTACCAATCAAAGCGGGATTGCCCGCGGGTATTATACAGAATCAGATGTCCAGATACTGCACCAATGGATGTGCCAGCAAATATCTGAGGCTGGCGGCAGGATAACGGCTGTTTATTATTGTCCGTTTTTAGAAGGTGCACCTCTGGAGAAATATAATAAAAAAAGCGACTGGCGGAAACCGGCTCCGGGAATGGTGTTGCAGGCCGCCAGAGAGTATCACGTCGATTTGTCTCATTCATTTATGATCGGAGACGGCCTGCGCGATATAGAGTGCGCCCATGCTGCCGGGATAGACGGCTATCTCTTTCAGGGAGGGCGTCTTGATGACTTTGTCAGAGAAATTATAGAAATGAGGACACGTCATGAAGGACTATAAAAATATTCTGATTATCAAAATGAGTTCTCTTGGTGATGTACTTCATGCCCTGCCGACATTGTATGCCCTGCGTAAAAATTGTCCACAGGCCCGCATCGTCTGGGCCGTGCATCAGAATTTTTCCGCTGTTCTCCCAGGCAAACCCTATATTGACGATGTTATTTATATTGACAAGAAAAAGTTGAAAAGTTTCTCTTATCTGCGTGGGTTGCGAAAGAAGCTTCATGACTATCATTTTGACCTCTGCCTGGACTTGCAGGGACTGGCCAAAAGTGCCATTGTGGCCTGGTGTAGTGGTGCAAAAGAAAAGTATGGCTATTGGGAAATGAGGGAAGGAAGCTTTCTGGTTAGTAAAGGTCTGGCGGGTACTCATCAGTATGACCATGTCATTGAACGGTACCTGGATACAGTCCGGGTTCTGGGAGGCCGTGTTGATGAGATTGCATTTCCTCTCCCGTCCATTGAAAAAGAGAAAGGTATTATGAAGGAACGATTTAGGGCTTTAGGTCTTACCGGTCCTTATATAGCTGTTGTGCCCGGTGCCCGCTGGTCTGTCAAAGAATGGCCGTTGCCATACTGGACAGAATTCCTGAGGCGTGTAACGGCTTCGGGGATGGGAGCTGTTATTCTGGGCAGTGCTGATGACACAGTAAAAGGACAGGTCATTTCCCGGGATGCGGAGACCGGCATTTATGATTTTACGGGCAAGACCAGCCTGCGGGAATTGATGGCGGCTATTTCGTCATCCCGTTTATATATCAGTGCCGATACGGGACCGCTCCATATAGCCAATGCCTTAAAAAAAGAATTGATTGCTTTGTTCGGTCCTACTTGTCCGGACAGGACCGGCCCGTATGGAGGTCCTGATAGTTCGTACATACACATGATTATTTCTCCTACATCCCAGGCGACCCCGGATCACCCCTTAGTCAATGATCCGGAATGCATGTCCCAGATTACCGTTGATACAGTGTGGCATACGTACATACAGGCGATAAAGAAGGTGAATGGATGATCAATCTTCGTCATAAAAAAATTATAGTAACATTTCTCATGCATCTCGGCGATCTGATTTTAATCACTCCTTTTCTGCAGGTGTTGCGCCGCCATGCCACAGGTTCTGATATCACCCTGGTCGTTGATGAAAAACTGGCCGATGTGGTCCGCTATAATCCTAATATCGATCACCTGGTAACGGTAGATAAAAAAGGAAAGGATAACTCTGTCGGTGCACTCTGGCACATTGGGAGGAATTTGCACCGCAATCATTATGATATCCTCATTAATCTTCATCCTAACGAACGGACCAGCTTTCTGGCGTTTGCCATACATGCCAGGGAATTTGATGGTATGAGTCATTTCCTGTTCCGCCCGTTCATGCACCGGTATACGCGGCTTGACAGGACGCACCTGCATGCGGCAGACATGTATATCAACGTATTGGAACAGATGGGGATAGAAGACCGGCGCAACGATGGCCTGCAATTTCTTACTTGCCCGGCATGGGAACAGACTGCCCATGAATTTTATGCCGCCCAGGGAGTGGAAACCGGTGATAAGCTCATCGGTTTTAATATTGGCAGTGCCGTTCCGCAGAAACGCTGGCCGCCCCGGCGCTTTGCATCAGTAGCTGATTATTTTAGTGAGAACGGATATCGATGTGTTTTCTTTGGAGGCCCTATGGACATCGATATGGTCCGGGAAGCGGCGGAGCTGATGAAATATCCTCCGGTCATTGCGACGGGAAAATTTTCGCTGGGAGAATTAGCGGCAGCCATCCGCTGGTGCTCGCTCTTTATTACTAATGACAGCGGGCCCATGCATGTCGCCGTCAGTCAGAAGGTCCCTGTCGTCGCCCTGTATGGACCGAGCAACCCGATGTTTTATGGTCCCTATACGGATAAGGCCATTGTCCTTGAATCGACAGACCACTATGAAGTTGGAAAAAGTATGAAAAAAATCATTAAGGAAGGAAAATATCAGGGGATTTCCGTTATTTCAGCAGCCCAGGTCATTGAGGCGGCAGAAGAACTGTTGCAACGGTATCCGCAACAGGCTGCTGCATTGTAATTGAAAAGGTTGTGCAAATAGCGTATAATGTAAACCATGAAGTAAATCTACGGACTAATCGGAGGTGTGATATATGAAGAAAGTGATGTTGATAGGTGCTCTTATTGCAGCTGTTTCCATAGGTTCTGTTGCCTGTGCCGCACCCAATAAAAATCCGCAGGCGGGAGATTTGAAAGCCAACGTCAATTACGGCTTTGATCAGAAAGAAGGAGGCCGCAGTGCCCATAGCCGCTTCAGTGGCGGAGACGTCACATACACGATCAATGATAAGGTGGATGTGCAGTACGTCAATAATTATACAAAGGGTGATGACGGGGACAAACTGAATGAACATTATTTACAGGGTGTGTACCGGTTTACTCCTTATGTCTCTGCCTATGGCGGCATGAGTTATGTCAAAGCCGATACTTATAGAGATCAGCATTTTTATGGCTATCAGGTCGGCTTGAAAGGGCAGATACCGATTGGCGAACGCTGGCAGGGATTTGCGTCAGTAGGCGTTGGTGATGATGTCAATTCCTATTCGGTCGGATTAGGATATGATATTACAAAAGACTGGGATGCTCATATCATGTACCGGCGCGCAGATATTGATGTCGACAATTATGATGATACGGTAAAAGGCTGGCAGATTGGGATGGGGTATAAATTCTAGATATCCTGTATGTGCCAGGCCATTGCCCGGTTCGTGGGGAGACTGTCGTTGAGACAGTCTCTTTTTTCGTTGACAGTATCCTCTTCGACACGTATAATAACACGTGACATGTGCTGTGGTTGAAAGTCGATGTCAGTCGCAGACAAAGCGATCCACGTAAGGAATCCAAAGTGATTCTGATCATAGTGCGGCCTAGAAGTAAGTCCTGCCGTAACATGCGAGAGGGCTAGTAGTGGGGGATGATGTACATCTATGAGCGAACGTCCCAGCAGGCGAGTGTGGGGGTAAAGACCAGGTCAGACATGTCAGGGGCTGTCGCGCTGCGGCAGCTCTTTTGCATATACAGAGGCATAGTGTCTGCTACAGGTAAATGGAAAAAGCTGTTACAATTTCATTACATTTGTTTTGTAACGGAAAATCCGTTTGACGTTTAGAATGTCATATTGTACAATATAAAGGTATTTATTTCCAACAGTTTTTAGGAGGAGAGTCCCATGGATAAGGCGCGCATTGCAAAAATGGAAAGAGAATTACAATGCAATCCTTATGATAGATTCATGCAATTTCATGTTCTAAAAGCTGATGAAGATGATACGGAACTGGTGTTTCACAATGTAGGAACGAAATGGGGAAATCCCAATGGAACACTGTATGGTGGCGTTTTGTATTCTATGGCTGATTCAGCGATGGAAACGGCGTGTGCCGTTGCAGGAAAAGCTGTCCTGACGTTGGACCTTGCAATGAATTATCTGCGTCCGGCACTGGCGGATACGGTTATTTGTGCTAAGACCCACATTTTGCATAACGGCCGGACGACTATGGTAGTAGTCTGCGATTTTTATGATGACAGCGACCGCTATCTGGCACATGGCAAGGGGACGTACTTTGTTACCGGTGCGTACCAGTACCAGTCTGATAAAGGAGAAACGGCAGATGAAGGATGAACGGACAGAACTGTCAGATGTGCTGAAACGACGGGTGTTCAATATTCATCAGGGCGTTACACAGATTCCGTACTTCAAGAATCTTCCCTGTAAAATCCAGGATGTAGATGAAGGATGGGTACGTGTAGCTTTCGATATTACGCCGAATCTTTGCAATTATCGTGGTATAGCTGCAGGTGGCGTTCTGGCAGCTTTTTGTGATACGCTGATGGGAATGGCCAGTCGTTCATTAGGGTATCAGGTAACGACATTAGAAATTAACATGAATTACATCCGCCCTGTTCATCCGGGGCAGAATCTGATTGGCGTCGGTCAGGTCGTTCATCATGGCGGACGGACGATTGTAGCGGAATGTGAACTCATGGATGAAAACGGAAAAGTAGTGGTCAAAGGGCGTTCTTCTTTTTATATTCTACGCAAATATGATGATTAGAGCGTCTTTTGTGCGTGAACGTATTAAAAAAATGGAAGGTTGGTATCAATATGGATTTTGCTTTTAATGAGGAACAGCAGGAAATCATCAAGGTTGTCAGGGATCTGGTGCAGAAAGAAATCGTACCGTATGCAGGAGAAATGGATGAACAGGGGAAAATGCATGAAGGCCTGCTTGATAAACTGGCTACTCAGGGACTCCTCGGCGTAGCCATCCCGGAAGAATTTGGCGGAGCCGGCCTTGACGCTATTACGATTGCTGCTATTTATGAAGAACTGGCCAAGGGATGTGCCGGAGTAGCGACGTCGGTTGCAGCTAATGCCCTCGCTTCCTATCCTGTCATCATAGCTGGTAATGATGAACAGAAAAAGCGCTATTTTGATATTATCAATGAAAATAATCTGGCTGCATTTGCCCTTACGGAACCCGGGACTGGCTCTGATGCCGGTTCTGTTTCCACCAGAGCTGTCAAGACGGAAGATGGCAGCGGATATGTGTTGAACGGAACAAAATGCTTTATAACAAATGGAGCTCTGGCAGAAGTATTCGTCGTATTCGCCAATACGCGTAAAACTCCGAGCATCCGCGGACTGACGGCGTTCATCGTGCGTAAGGGAACACCGGGATTTACTGTGGGAAAAGCAGAAAATAAAATGGGCATACGTGCTTCCAATACGACTGAACTGATTTTCCAGGACTGCTTTGTTCCGGTAGAAAATCGTCTGGGCCGGGAAGGTCATGGTTTCCGTATTGCCATGGAAACACTGGATGCGGCACGTCCCTTTGTTGGCTCCATTTCTGTCGGTATTGCTGAAGCGGCGTTCCGTGCCTGCAGTGAATACGCCAAAGTACGCGTTCAATTTGGCAAGCCCATTGCTTCCTTTGAAATGGTACAATCGATGATAGCCGATATGGCTATGAAAGTGGAAGGCGCACGCCTTCTTGTCCAGCGCGCATGCTGGATGAAAGACCAGGGCATGGAGTTCTCCCGGGAAGCAGCCATTGCTAAATGTAATGCTTCTGACGTTGCCATGCAGGTGACGACAGATGCCGTACAGGTCATGGGCGGATATGGCTATATCAAAGAATATCCTGTCGAAAAGTATATGCGTGATGCGAAAATCATGCAGATTTATGAAGGAACGAACCAAATTCAGAGATTGGTTATTGCAAATAAAACACTTTACTGATACAATATATCCATGCAAAACATGGCTATGAAGAAGAGAGTAGCACAGTAATCTGGTTACAGGGAGCGGTTGCCACCGGTTGAGAGCGCCGTGCCAGTTGTGCTGCACGTTCACTTTGGAGCTTCCTGTTGAAGATCAGTAGGCAGGACGGGTATTCCCGTTACAGGATACAGGAGTACAAATTAGGGTGGTACCGCGAATCAGACTTTCGCCCCTTGAGGGGTGGAAGTCTATTTTTTTTAGAGGAGGAGAATTCCATGATTAATGAAAAAATTGAAGCAATCAAGGCTGCTGTCAGCGAACAGATTGCCAGGAGCAAGGGACTCCAGGATGTCCAGGATATCCGCGTCAGATATTTAGGCAAAAAAGGTGAATTGACGGCTATCATGAAAGAAATGAAAAATCTGTCCAAAGAAGAACGGCCTAAAATTGGTCAACTTGTCAATTCAGCCCGGGCAGAAATCGAAGAACATCTGAAAGCCAGAATGAAGGAAGTCAAAGAACAGGAACTGGCGGATAAAATCCAGTCTGAAAAAATTGATATCACTCTTCCCGGCCGCAAACCGGTCATAGGACACGAACACATTTTGCATCAGACATTACGTGAAATGGAAGAATCATTCCTGCGCATGGGGTTTTCCATTGTCACAGGCCCGGATATCGAATCAGATTATTTTAATTTCAAATGTCTGAACCTGCCTGATGATCATCCGGCACGGGATATGCAGGATTCCATGTACGTCACAGACGACATCCTCCTGCGGACTCATACGTCGGGGATGGAAGCAAGGACTCTGCAGGCCCACAAGCCGAATGAACCGTTTAAGATGATTGCGCCTGGTAAAGTATACCGTTGTGACTATGATGCAACCCATTCTCCGATTTTCCATCAGATGGAAGGCATGATTGTGGATAAAAATATCCGCTTTTCTGATTTGAAAGGTATTCTGGAAGACTTTCTCCATGACATGTTTGGCGCCGATACGCGCGTCCGTTTCCGTGCCAGCTATTTTCCATTTACTGAACCGAGCGCGGAAGTAGACATTTCCTGTGTTATGTGCGGCGGCAGAGGCTGCCGGGTATGCTCTCATACGGGATGGCTGGAAATTCTCGGCTGCGGTGTAACTAACTGGGAAGAACTACGCTTAAACGGTTATGATCCCAAACAGGTAAATGCCTTTGCTTTTGGCATGGGCGTGGAACGTATTGCCATGCTGAAATATGGCATCGACGATCTGCGTTTGTTCTATGAAAATGATATGCGGTTCTTAAACCAGTTCTAGGAGGTTATACATAATGAAAAGTTCACTTCTTTGGATGCAGGATTATGTCGATGTAGACATGAATCAGGATATGCAGGCCTTTGCTGATACACTGACCATCGCTGGTATTCCCGTAGAACAGGTAGAATACTGGGGAAAAGATATAAAAAATGTCGTAACTGGCAAGATTCTGAAAATAGAAAAACATCCCGATGCAGATCATCTCGTCATCTGCCAGATTGATGTGGGAACAGAACAACTTCAGATTGTCACGGGCGCTTCTAACGTACGGGAAGGACAGATTGTCCCCGTTGCCGTTCATGGCGCTCATCTTCCAGGAGGCGTTAAAATCAAGCGCTCCAAACTGCGGGGCGTACCGTCCAACGGCATGCTTTGCTCTGCCCACGAATTAGGATTCGATGATAGTGTTCTCCTGCCGGAAGAACGGAGCGGAATCTGGATTCTTCCGGCGGATACGCCTGTCGGGGTCGATGCAGTCAAGTATTTACAACTTCGTGATGTTGTATATGAATATGAACTGACTGCCAATCGGGCCGATTGTTTTTCCATGGTCGGCTTATCACGGGAGTTTGCTGTATTGAGTGGGAAAACTGCCCGGTACCCGGAAATAACCGTTGCAGAAAATGATGAAACCATTGATGGCAAGGTGCAGATTTCTATTGATGATGAAGAATTATGCAACCGATATACGGCCCGTCTTCTGACTCATATCAAAATCGGCCCGTCTCCGCTCTGGATGCAGCAGCGTCTGCGCAAGTCCGGAGTCCGTCCTATTAATAATATCGTCGATGCCACGAACTATACGATGATTGAATTGGGAATCCCTCTTCATGCCTATGATTATGACAAAGTAGCCGGGCGCCATCTCATTGCCCGCCGGGCGAAAGCTGATGAAGCAATGAAAACATTGGATGGTATAGATCGCACACTGAATGATAATATGCTGGTTATTGCCGATGAAGAAAAGCCCTGCTGCATTGCCGGCATCATGGGCGGATTCGATTCAGAAGTAACGGAACGTACGCAGACGGTCATCCTGGAATGCGCATCATTCAAAGGATCTAATATACGCCATACCGGCCGTATGCTGGGCCTTCGCTCGGAAGCTTCGGGACGGTTCGAACGCGGGTTGGATGCTGATAGCTGCATTAATTCCATTAATCGGTGTGCCCAACTTCTGCAGGAAATGGGAGCCTGTGACGTAGCCAAAGGAATCGTCGATGTCTATCCGCAGCAGCAAAAGACTACTTATATTACATTCACGGCTGACCAGGTCAACGCCTTCCTGGGAACGGATATTCCGGAAGAACAGATGATGCACATTCTGGAAACTCTTCAGTTTACTTTGCAAAAAGACGGTGATACGATTACGGCAACTGTGCCCAGCTATCGTGGAGACTGTACGGAAATGCCGGATATTGCTGAAGAAGTAGCCCGTATTTATGGCTATGAACATATTCCGTCTACACGTCCCTGGTCTGATATTACCGTAGGCGAACCGGGGTTTGAATATGATGTGACGGAGAAGATTTCCCGCATCCTTTGCAGCAGCGGTTTAAATGAAACGGTTACTTTCAGCTTCATGCATCCGGATCAGCTGAAAAAACTGTTATATAAAGATGGGGATCCGGTCTATCAGGCTGTGCCTATTATCAATCCTATAACGGAAGATTTCCCTCTTATGCGGACGACACTGATTCCTTCATTAATGGACGTCCTGGCCCGTAACCAGGCAGTCAAAAATCCGTCTGTGGGCATTTATGAAATAGCTCCTGTCTATATTCCGAAAGAACTTCCTGTAAAAGAACTTCCAGAACAGAAATTGTGTGTTAGCGGCCTTCTTTACGGTCTGCGCACTACAGGAGAATGGCCAGTACAAGCGTCGGACTACGATTTTTATGACGTTAAGGGCCTCGTAGAAGCGGTCCTTTCCGGACTTGGTATCCATGCGGATATTGAAGTATCTGATTATGCGCCGCTTCATCCTGGCAAGGCGGCCCGTTATGTGAAGGACGGCAAGGTTCTTTGTAATTTTGGCGAACTTCATCCGAAAGCTATGGATAATTATGATGTGACAGGTCCGGTATATATCTTTGAAATGTACATGGATGCTATCATGCCGTTCATCAATCTTATGCCTGATTATCATAAAGTTGCCAAATTCCCGGCTTCCAGTCGCGATCTGGCGTTCCTTGCGCCGGTTGACACAAGCAATCAGTCTATTCTCGATATCATCCGGGAAAAAGGCGGAGACTATCTTGAAGCCGTGCATCTCTTTGATTTGTACCAGGGAAAACAAGTTCCCCGGGGCTATAAGAGCCTTGCCTATAATCTGGTATTCCGCTCGGAACAAGGGACGCTGACCGACCAGGACATCCAGGCTCCTATCGATGCCATTCTGACTGATTTAAAAGAAAAATTAAATTGTGAATTGCGATAATCGCATAGAGATGTAATGAAATATGCCGTGATACTTATTTTATACGTAATGACAACGGAGCTGTTAGTGGTGACAGCTCCGTTGTTCATTACGGCAGGAGTAGCATCAGAACTGGCATTGTAGGCCGTTTTGGCTGTTGTCAATCCCAGGGTTTTGTGATATGATGTAGAGCGTAGTATGGTGTTTTATAGATAATAAAAAGGGTATTATACCCATAAGGAGGACATACTAATAATGAACGTAACAGTAAATGAAGTTGATCAGCACAAAGTAACACTGCACATCGAAGTACCGGCAGCCGAAGCAAAAAAAGGCGCTGCTGCAGCTGTAAAGAATCTCGCTAACAAAGTAAATATCCCGGGCTTCCGTAAAGGTAAAGCTCCGCGTATGATACTGGAAAGTTTCCTCGGCAAGGATGTTGTCAAAGAAGAAATCAAAGAAGCGATTATTACAAAGGCGTATAATGATGCCCTGAATGAAAAAGAAATCGTTCCTGTAACCGATCCGGATATTAAGGTCATTGAAGAAGAAAAAGGCAAAGACTTTGTCTTTGATGCTACGCTGACTAAGAAACCGGAAGTAAAACTGGGTGAATATAAAGGTATTAAAGCAGCCCGTGAAGCCGCTGAAGTAACGGATGAACAGGTAGCCGCTGAACTGGCAAAACTGCAGAAAGCTCATTCCAAGCTCGTCGTTGCCCCGGAAGGTACGGAACTGTCTAAAGATGATTTTGCTATTATTGATTTCAAAGGCACGGTTGATGGAGAAGCTTTTGAAGGCGGCGAAGGAAAATCCTATCCGCTCCAGATCGGTTCCGGCAGTTTCATTCCCGGATTTGAAGATCAGCTCATCGGTTTAAAAGCCGGCGATGAAAAGGATGTCAAAGTGACATTCCCGGAAGATTATTTTGAAAAGAAACTGGCTGGCAAAGAAGCTGTATTCGCTGTTAAGGTCAATGATGTAAAACGCAGTGAAGTTCCGGCCATTGATGATGAATTTGCAAAAGAAGCCGGCAAATTTGACACTCTCGACGCACTGAAGGAAGATATCCGCAAACGGCTGGAATCACAGGCTCACTTCCAGGCTGTAGAAAAGTTTAATTCCGATGTCCTCAAAGCAGCTGTCGATAATGCAGAAGTCGATATCCCCGATGTCATGGTGGATACGAAAGTCGATCAGATGATCGATGAAATGGCTATGCGTCTGGAAACTCAGAACATGTCCCTTGACGATTATCTCAAATACACCAATACGGATATGGACAAATTGAAAGAACAGTATCGTCAGCCGGCGTCCGAAAACGTCAAAATGGATCTGGTACTGGAAGCCGTTGCCAAAGCAGAAAATATCGAAGTCAAGGATATCGATCTCCAGGCTGAAATCTTTACGATGGCTCAGAACTTCGGTGCTGATCCGAAAGAAGTATACAAGATTATCATTAAGGAAAGACGCGTTCCCATGCTCGTTCAGTCCGTCGGCCGTAAAAAGGCTGCCAGCTTCATCCTGAAGAATGCAATCGATACGAACGCTAAAGAAGAAAAAGCGGAAGAACCACAAGTAGAACAGGTTAAAGCGGAAGAACCGGAAGCGTAAGAACGCGAGGTGTAGTCATTATGAAAATGGCATATGTACCGATGGTCGTTGAACAATCGAGTCAGGGCGAACGGAGTTATGATATTTACTCCCGGCTCCTGAAAGACCGCATTATTTTTCTCGGCGGCCCCATTGAAGATGTGACGGCCAATATTGTAATTGCCCAGCTCCTTTTCCTGGAAGCTGAAAATCCTGACAAGGATATCCATTTGTATATCAACAGCCCTGGTGGTGTCGTTACTGCCGGCATGGCTATTTATGATACGATGCAGTACATTAAGCCGGATGTTTCGACTATTTGTGTAGGTTCTGCTGCCAGCATGGCTTCTGTCCTGCTGACGGCCGGGGCTAAGGGCAAACGGTTTGCCCTGCCCCACTCACAGATTATGATTCACCAGCCTTTAGGCGGCGTGCAGGGTCAGGCGACGGAAATCGAAATTCACGCCCGTGAAATCCTGCGCATGCGCAAAGAATTGAATGGCTTATTATCTCTGCATACGGGGCAGCCGCTTGACGTCATCCAGAAAGACACGGAAAGAGATAATTTCATGACGGCCGAAGAAGCAAAAGCATATGGCCTGATTGATGAAATACTGGCCCGTCCGAAAGATGACCAGGCAGGCAAGTAATGGCTGCTATAGGAGGAATACGTGGATAGAGACAGAACAGATGAACCGAGATGCAGTTTCTGTGGCCGTACCCAGAATGAAGTCCAGAAACTGATATCTGGTCCAGGCGTATATATTTGTGATGAATGTATTAATGTCGCGCAGCATATTCTGGAGGAAGAAACAAAGGAAGAATCTCCGGAGTTTCAATTGAAGGAACTGCCGACGCCTCATGAAATCAAGAAAACCCTTGATGAGTATGTCATCGGGCAGGACGCAGCGAAAAAGACATTGTCTGTCGCAGTATATAACCACTATAAACGGCTTCAGTCGAATGATGTCGATGATGATGTGGAATTACAGAAGTCCAACATCATCATGGTCGGGCCTACAGGCAGTGGCAAAACATTGCTGGCACAGACTCTGGCCCGTCTTCTGGAAGTGCCCTTTGCCATAGCTGATGCGACAAGCCTCACCGAAGCCGGTTATGTCGGTGAAGATGTTGAAAACTGCCTGCTCAAGCTGATTCAGGCAGCAGATTATGACATTGCAAAAGCCGAACGGGGTATCATATATATCGATGAAATAGATAAGATTGCCCGTAAATCGGAAAACCCGTCTATTACCCGTGATGTATCCGGTGAAGGAGTACAGCAGGCATTGCTGAAGATACTGGAAGGAACCGTTGCCGGTGTCCCGCCTCAGGGAGGACGTAAACATCCGCATCAGGAAATGTTGCAGATCGATACGACGAATATTCTCTTCATATGCGGAGGGGCTTTCGATGGTATTGATAAGACTATCCTCAACCGTACATCAGATAAAAACATGGGGTTTGGCGCAGAAATCCATTCTAAAAATGAAAAATCCATGGAAACATTGCTGAAAGAAATTATTCCGGCAGATTTGCAGAAGTTCGGGCTGATTCCCGAATTAGTCGGCCGTCTTCCCATTCTGGTTACATTAGACCCGCTTGATGAAGATGCCATGGTACACATTCTCACAGAACCTAAAAATGCGCTTGTCAAGCAATATCAAAAGATGCTGGAAATGGATCATGTCGCTCTGACATTTAAAGATGATGCTCTGCGGGCTATTGCTAAAGAAGCAATGCGCCGTAATACAGGTGCCCGTGGGCTGCGTTCCATTATTGAACGTATCATGCTCAATGTCATGTTTGATGTGCCTAGCCGTAAGGATGTCCGTGAGTGCATTGTCACGGCTGACTGCGTTACAAGCGGCGCAGAACCTAAGCTCATAACAGCATAGGAAACAGATATGTTTAGTTGATAACACTCATTTCTTCCTTGCAGGGAATGAGTGTTATTTTTCCATTTTAAGAATACCAAAATAGTGAATATTTGTAAGCGAGAAGGTGAGTATTATGGACAATTCGATTTTAACCTTGCCGTTTGTCCCGCTCCGGGGCATTGTAGTTTTTCCTAAATTGCTCAGTAATATAGATATTGGCAGAGAAAAATCACTGGCTGCTGTCGATTATGCAATGGAACACGACCGGTTGATGATCGTTTCGGCGCAGTTGGATGAGGATGAAGAAAACCCCGGCTTTGATGGGATTTATCAGATTGGTACGCTGGTGAAAATTCAGCAGCTTCTCCGTCTTCCCGGTGGTATTGTACGCATCCTGGCAGATGGCATATCCCGCGTTGAAATACGGGGATATGCGGATAAAAAAAACTATACGGAAGTGGCGGCTGTAAAAATACAAGATGAATATACCGGATCCAATGAAAATGAGGCACTACGCCGTCTGATGCTGCATCGATTTACGGACTGGCTCGACAATTTAAAAGGTAATGACGAGCTGAAAGAGAAAGCAGAAGCCATACAGGATGCCGGAACTCTGGCCGATTTTATAGCGGCTCAGCTTCCACTTCGGCTGATTGCGCGTCAGCAGATGCTGGAAATCTACGATGTCAGCCAGCGTATGCGCCGTGTATGCGGGCTTCTTGATACGGAAGTCGATATTGCCAGCCTTGAGTCAAAACTCAATATGGAAGTCCGTGGCAAAATGGACCAGCAGCAGAAAGAATATTATCTCCGTGAGAAAATTAAAGCGATCCACAAAGAACTTGGGGACAAATACGATAAGGATACGGAAGTAGAAGAATTGCGGGAAAAAATCCGCAAGATGAAACTGAATAAAGAAATCGAAGATGTCATGCTGAAAGAAGTAGACCGCCTCGATTCAATGCCGCCGATGATGGCGGAATCTGCCATCATCCGTTCCTATCTTGACTGGATGATGGAACTGCCCTGGAAAAAGGAAACAAAAGACCGCCTGGATCTTAGTCTGGCTCAGCAGATTCTGGACGAAGATCATTATGGACTTACGAAGATAAAAGACCGGATCATCGAATATCTTGCTGTCCGTCAACTGACAAAAAGTCTTAAAGGCCCCATCCTTTGTTTTGTAGGACCTCCCGGAACAGGTAAAACGAGCATCGCCCGGTCTATCGCCCGGTCCATGAACCGCAAGTATGTCCGTATTTCTCTCGGCGGCGTACGTGATGAAGCAGAAATACGCGGTCATCGCCGTACGTATATCGGGGCTCTTCCGGGACGTATCATCGCCGGCATGAAACAAGCAGGAACGAAAAATCCGGTGTTCCTGCTTGATGAAATTGATAAAATGACATCGGATATGCGCGGTGATCCGTCATCGGCTCTGCTGGAAGTCTTGGATCCGGAACAAAATAATACTTTCAGCGACCATTTTATCGAAGTGCCTTTTGATCTTTCTAAAGTCCTCTGGATTACGACGGCCAATGTCATCAGTGATATTCCCCGGCCATTGCTGGATCGCATGGAGGTCATTGAATTTACCAGTTATACAGAGGAAGAAAAATTACAGATTGCCAAACGCTATCTGGTACCGAAACAGCTGAAGGAAAATGGTCTCCAGCCGGGACAGGCCAAGTTCAGCGATGCCGTACTGCGCCATATTATCCAGGATTATACCCGTGAATCAGGGGTACGTACGCTGGAAAAGACGATTGGTACAGTCTGCCGCAAAGTAGGTAAGTCCCTGCTCCTGGAAGAAGATAAGCCGCTCACTGTAACGGTACGGAACCTCGAAAAAATTCTTGGCCCGGCCAAATTCCTCCCGACAGAAGTCTGCAAGACTGATGAAGTCGGCCGCGTAACCGGTATGGCCTGGACACAGGTAGGGGGAGAAGTCCTGGAAACAGAAGCGGCAGCAGTCAAGGGAAAGGGCAGCCTTCTTTTGACAGGTCAGCTGGGTGATGTCATGAAAGAATCAGCAGAAGCCGGCATGACGTATATCCGCAGCCGGGCAGACGAATTGGGACTGGCCCCTGACTTCTATGCTACGACAGACATTCACATTCACCTGCCGGAAGGAGCTGTTCCCAAGGACGGACCGTCAGCGGGTATCACTATGGCTACGGCTATCGCTTCAGCACTTACGGGACGCAAGGTACATCATGATCTTGCCATGACTGGTGAAATCACATTGCGCGGGACGGTACTTCCCGTAGGAGGTATAAAGGAAAAAGTAATTGCAGCCCATCGGGCGGGCATTCATAAGATCCTTTTGCCGGAAGAAAACAAACGTGATATGGCCGATGTCCCCCAGACTGTCAAGAAGGACGTGCAGTTCGTTTTTGTTCATCATATGGATGAAGTGCTCAGTCAGGCACTGGTGACGCCATAATGGACCATGGCAGCCTGCAGATCATACGCCCGGCTTATAAATCATCGGCTGTACGGGCGGATCAGTATCCCCAGGGAAATATTCCGGAAATTGCCTTTTTAGGCCGATCTAATGTGGGGAAATCCAGTCTGATCAATTCATTGTGCCAGCACCGCGGCCTTGCGCGGGTGAGCGGCGCTCCCGGTAAGACACAGACCATCAATTATTTTCAGGTACTCCTTCAGGAAAAAACAGAGGAGGAGGAAACGCGCCGGCAACTTTACTTTGTCGATCTTCCCGGATACGGATATGCCCGTACTGGTGGCAGGAACCGGCAGTTGTGGAGTCATTTTATCGGCGAATATATTACATCCTCACCTAACCTTCACCTGCTCTTCCTGCTTGTCGATCTGCGCCATCCGGACCTTCCTATTGACAGGGAGGCCTATACATGGCTGGCCGATAACGAAGTTCCTCTGCAGATCATAGCAACGAAAGCGGATAAACTGAAGAAAAACGAACGGGTTCGCAATCTGGCACAGATACAGAAACTGTTCCCGACGGCTTTCCCGCCCATTGCGTATTCTTCGCTGAAACAGGAAGGGCGCAATGACGTACTGCATACTATCTATGAAGCCGTTACAGATGACTGATTAACACGAAAGACCGGATATCATTCAGACAAGATGAAAGATATCCGGCCTTTTGTCATCCTGTCTCATACGGGCTGGAAAGAAACACTGCTTTCTGCTATAATGAGAGTGGTTTTGTATAGCGTTTTATAGGAGGGACCTTTTATGGCCATTGTTTCACTCGACAATGAGTCGGCATTTACCTTGCGTGTCCTGCACAAAAAGGGAGTCGTAATCGTCGATTTCTGGGCGCCCTGGTGCGAGCCCTGCAAAATGATACGTGCTGAGATACAGCGGGCTGCTGAAGCTTTTGAAAATCAAGTGGAAGTGGTACGGGTCAATGTGGATGCATTTCACAGCCTGGCAGAAAAATACGATATTATGGCGATTCCGACATTGCTTTTCTTTAAAGATGGCAAACCCGTCAAACGGATAATCGGATATGCGTCAGAAGATGAAATCAGAAAATTTTTGGCAACACTCGTCTGAAAACGACCCCTGTTTTGACAGTAAAAACGTTAGGATGGTATAATTAAGAGTGAGCTTATTTAATTTAGAAGAAAAAAAAATGTTATCTGTTGTCGTTCCCGTATTCAATGAACAGTTAAATATTGAAAAGTTTTATGAAGAGGCGACAAAAGCAATACAAAACCTGGATATGGATTATGAACTTATTTTTGTCGATGATGGGTCCAAAGATACGACGCCCCTTATTCTCAGCCGGCTGACCGAACAAGATGATCATGTCCGTGCGCTGATACTGGCACGGAATTTTGGGCATCAGCTCGCTATTACGTGCGGTATGGATTATGCCCAGGGGGATGCTATCATTACTATGGATGGTGATATGCAGCATCCGCCAGCCATGATTCCTGATCTGGTGCAGAAATGGCGGGAAGGATTCGACGTTGTTCAGACCGTGCGCAAGGGAACCGATGATGCCGGGTTTTTAAAGCGGCTGACATCTAAGTGGTATTATATTCTGCTGAACGCTCTTTCTCCCGTCCATATTACTCCTGGCGGATCAGATTTCCGTCTCATCGACCGGAGAGTGCTGAACACGTTCCGGCTGTTTCGTGAACATGACCGGTTTATCCGGGGCATGATGGGGGATATCGGTTATAAGCAGACTACCATTGATTTCGTCGCTCCCCGCCGTTTTGCGGGAAAATCGAAATTCTCCGGCCGCAAAATGCTGCATTTTGCTCTGGACGGTATTACTGCTTTTTCAAAGACACCTCTTCGTATTTCCTTTTATGCCGGTCTTTTGAGCGGTCTGCTGAGTATTGTCATGATTGTTCATGCTCTGTACAGTCATCTGACGGGAACAGCAGCTCCGGGATGGACAACTACGACGATTATGGTTTGTCTCGTAGGCGGATTGCAACTTATTTTTTTAGGTGTCATTGGCGAATATATCGGACGTATCTTCGAAGAAGTCAAGCAGCGTCCTTTATACTGGCTGCGGGCTGAGTTAGGACATAAGAAGCGGCCTTAAAGAAATGGCGTTATTTTGAGAGGTGTTTATATGAGGCATATGGTACATCGTTTACTAGTATTCACGCTACTTTTTTCGGCAGTTATTCTGCCTGCCGGTGCATATAACATAGGTGACCGGGGTGTGCAGGTCCTGAAGATACAGAAACAGCTTGTGAAATACGGATACCCCATTGGCACAGACGGCATTTATGGAAATGAAACGGCCCGGGCAGTACAACGATTTCAGGCAGATAAAGGACTGGATATGGATGGCATTGTCGATAGTAAGACCTACAAGAAGCTTTTAGGTTCATCGATGCCAAAAAGCGAGGCTAAACGGGCTGAAAAGGCAAAGTCAGAAACGGTTGCCATGAAAACGAAATATCCGAGCAATCGGAATTATAAAGAGTATTCCAAAATCAAAAAGTTTACAAGTCATGATGTAGTGGGAGACCGCTTAGTATCGACGGCCAATAAATATGTAGGTGTGCCATATGTTTTTGGAGGAAACACACCGAGCGGATTCGATTGCTCAGGGTTTACACGGTATGTTTTTTCACATAATGGTATCCATCTGCCTCGTATGGCTGATGAACAATACCGTATCGGTTCGACTGTATCACGAAGCGAACTGATTCCTGGCGATCTCGTTTTCTTTTCGACGTATGAGCCAGGTGCCTCTCATGCAGGTATTTATGTCGGCGATAATCAGTTTATCAGTGCTACGAGCAGTGGCGGCATCCGCATTGACAGTATGGATAGCAGCTATTGGGCTTCACGTTATGTGGGAGCCAGACGAGTACGCTGAAAATAAATCTACTAGCTCTTTTATGGCAAAAAGGTTGCCCAACGGGAAGTAAAAAGCGTATAATCTGAGTCATACCAAAAGCTAAGACTGAGGGAGTGTTTGAAATTATGAAGTATATGACGGGAAATGAAATCCGTAAAGCCTATCTGGAATTTTTCAAAAGTAAACAGCATCTGATTTTGCACAGTTTTCCCCTGATCCCGGAAAACGACCCGAGCCTGTTGCTCATTGGTGCTGGTATGGCCCCGTTAAAACCGTATTTTACAGGTAAACTCGTACCGCCTTCTTACCGAGTTACGACGAGTCAGAAATGTATCCGTACAGATGATATAGATAATGTAGGCCGCACTGCCCGCCATCATACGTTTTTTGAAATGCTCGGCAACTTTTCCTTTGGCGACTACTTCAAGAAGGAAGCTATTTCCTGGGCCTGGGAATTTCTCACGAAGGTTATCGAACTGGACCCGGATAAGTTGTATGTAACTATTTATCCGGACGATAAAGAAGCGTATGATTATTGGCATAATATGATTGGCCTGGCTGATGAACGCATTTTCAAATTTGACGATAATTTCTGGGAAATCGGTGAAGGTCCCTGTGGTCCGGACAGTGAAATTTTCTATGACCTTGGTCCGGAACGGGGCTGTGGCAAACCGACCTGTACTGTAGGCTGTGATTGCGACCGGTATCTGGAAATTTGGAATCTTGTCTTTACCCAGTATAATCGTACAAAAGATGGGAAATATGAACCGCTGGCCAAGAAAAATATTGATACAGGCTGTGGACTGGAACGTCTGGCTTCCGTCATCCAGCAGAAAGAATCGAATTTTGAAACCGATCTGATATTCCCTATTATCGAAAAAGTCATTGCAATCAGTGGTGGTGATTATTCCCAGCCTGATCAGAAAATGGCCATGAAAGTCATTGCTGACCATATCCGGGCTATTACGGTGATGATCAGTGATGGCATCCTGCCGAGCAATGAAGGGCGTGGCTATGTACTTCGCCGTATTCTCCGCCGGGCAGTCCGTTACGGCCGGCTCCTGGGAATTGACCATCTGTTCCTCAGCTCTCTCGTCGATACGGTTATAGATATCCTCGGCGTAGAGTATCCGGAACTTAAACAATATGAAAGCCTTATTAAAAGAGTCATCGATACGGAAGAACGCCAGTTCAGCGCTACTCTGGCACAGGGACTGGACTTGTTGCATCAGATGATGGAAGAAGCTAATGACACGAAAATCCTTGCGGGCAGTGAAGTGTTTAAACTTTACGACACGTTTGGCTTCCCTGTTGAATTAACGGAAGAAATTGCTGCAGAAAAAGGATATACGCTCGACATGGAAGGCTTTAAAAAAGCCATGAAAGAACAGCAGGAACGTGCCCGTGCTGCCCGTACGAAAGTATCAGCAAAGGTAGCCGTACCGGATACGACAAAACTTGATCAGGATACTCTGATAAATGATGCGGAAGCCGTAAACGGACATATTGTCATGATTGGCCGGGAAGGGGTAGAAGTGCAGCAGGCCGGGGATGGAGAAGAAGTTACGATTATTCTTGATTCTAATCCGTTCCATGCTGAAGGAGGAGGCCAGCTCGGCGATACGGGGATATTAAAAGCCCCGGAAGGATCGGTGCGCGTAACAGATGCCAAGGCATTGCCTAATGGCCTGGTATATCTTATCGCATCGGTAGCAGAAGGTCAGATCCAGACTGGCGATGCCGTAGATATCACTGTAGATAAAGCACGGAACCTGGCAATTGCCCGTAATCATACGGCGACGCACCTGCTCCAGGCTGCACTGCGAAAGGTTCTGGGGAATCATGTCAATCAGGCTGGCTCGCTGGTAACGCCGGAACATCTGCGTTTTGATTTCACAAACTTCTCCCCCGTTTCAGCAGAAGAACTGGAAAAAGTAGAAGCACTGGTCAATGAAGAAATATTGAAAAATGTACCGGTTACTATTGAAGAAATGGCCTTGCAAGAAGCAAAAGAAAAAGGTGCCATGGCATTATTTGGCGAAAAGTATGGGAATCGGGTACGTGTCGTTTCAGTCGGTGATTTCAGCTGTGAATTGTGTGGTGGATCCCATGTAACCAACACGGCTGTCATCGGCTCCTTCCGGATTCTTTCTGAAACAGGTACAGGAACAGGAGTACGCCGCATAGAAGCCGTTACGGGGGCAGCAGCTCTTGAAAAAGCCAAAACCGATGAAGCAGTCATCCGCAATCTGGCGGCTTTATTGAAAGTCAAGGCTGACGATGTAGCAGTAAAAGTAGGTCATCTCCTGGGGCAGCTTAAAGACACGGAAAAAGAATTGCAGCAACTTAAAAAAGATGCTGCCCTTTCCAACCTCGATGCGATTTTGGCCAGCCGGGAAGAAATAGAAGGCATTCCTGTCATTGCGGCAGCTGCCCAGGCCGATTCGATGGATAGTCTGCGTGAACTGGCAGATACAGTACTGGCTAAGTCGGGTCATGGCGTAGTTCTCCTGGCTTCCGTAGCGGATGGCAAAGTGCAGTTTGTCTGCAAAGTAGATAAAGGCGATACGAAAAAGGGCCTTCATGCTGGAAAAATCATTAAGGCGGCAGCCCAGGCTGCTGGCGGAAATGGCGGTGGCCGCCCTGATATGGCACAAGCTGGCGGTAAACAGCCTGAACAGGTTGATGCGGCACTTCAGGCAGGTAAAGACATGGTCAAGAATCTACTGGGATGATGTCCTGCCATCATAAATAAAGGATGTGACAAACATGGCAATTAGTGATGAAACGATGATCGTAAAAAACAGAAATGAGGAACAGACCGTTGCTTCCATGATTTTGGAAGACGTGTACCACGCTCTGGAAGAGAAAGGGTATAATCCTATTAATCAGATTGTTGGATATCTCCTTTCTGGCGATCCCACGTACATTACGAGTCATAATAATGCTCGCAGTAATATACGCCGTATTGAACGGGATGAATTGATTGAAGAATTAGTTCGTTCTTATGTAAAACAGCGTAATTTATAGGAGGCATATGAGAATTTTAGGCCTGGATGTAGGCTCGCGCACTATTGGTGTTGCTTGCAGCGATCCCTTATTGCTGACAGCACAAGGGATGGAGACAATAAGGCGGCAATCGCAAAAAAAAGATTTTGCCCGTCTGAAAGAAATTATTAAAGAAAAAGATGTACATCGCGTCGTCGTCGGCAAGCCGCGGCATATGAATGGCGATTACAGCGAAAACATGGAGAAGATTGAACAATTTGTCTCAGAATTGAAAAAAGTGCTCCCCGAAATGGAATTTGTTTACTGGGATGAACGCCTGACAACCGTCATGGCGACACAGGTACTGATGGAAGGAAATGTGCGCCGGGAAAAGCGGAAACAATTCGTTGATAAGATGGCGGCAGTTCTGATTTTACAAAATTATTTAGATGCTCAGGGAGGATAATATGGCAGAAGACATGTTGGAAGAAGTCGAAGTGATTACTGTAACAGGTGATGACGGACAAGAAGAGTATTACTCAGTGGATGTGACAATTCCCTATGCGGGCAAGGAGTTTGCCGTACTCGTCCCGTATAGTGAAGAAGAAGATAGTCCTGCTGAAGGCGATGCCATCATAGCACGCCTTGATGAAGAAGACGGAGAAACAGTGTATGTGGCTCCGACAGATGAAGAATTTGAAGCAGTACTCCATGCATACGACAAGTTAGTCGAAGACGAACCGTAACGATGATAAAAAAGCTGTGCATGCTAGTCCCTGCCGGACTAGCATGCACAGCTTTTTGCACCTTTTGCTTTTATGTATTTTGTTTATATTTGGAATATACAAAATCAGACGGCATTATTCGTATGAGGTTTGAAGCGTGTTGATGACGGATTCGTTTCAGGCGTCAGATTTTTCATTTCGCCAAGATCATCACTGCGGTCAGTAAAATAGGTGTGAAGCATCATTTCAGCCCGTTCAGAAAGTGGTTCTCCAAGGAATTGTTTGTACAAATCCTGAATTTCCGGATTTTCCCAGCTGGCTTTATATGTCGCATCCACATCGCTTTGATAGAGAGAATCCATTCGTGCCTGTTGCACTTTCTTCACTTGCGGCAATTTAACTTTCGGCTGTCCGCCACCACCTATGCAGCCGCCAGGGCAGGCCATGACTTCGATAAAAGAATAGTTTTCAAAGTCTTCCGCGGCGATGAGTTCATCCAAAAATTTACGGGCATTGCCCAATCCGCTGATGGCAGCGACATGGATGACAAAATGACCAAAAACAACGGAAGCTTTTTTTACACCATCCAGACCACGTACCGGTTCGAAAGGAATAAAATCATCAGGAGCCTTACGACCGGTAAAGAAATAATATGCCGTACGAATGGCTGCTTCCATGACGCCGCCACTGTTACCAAAAATACGGCCACCACCAGTTGATTCACCAAAAACTTTGTCAAAATCACTATCGGCGATGCCAGTGAAGTCCAATCCTTCTTCCTGAATCCATTGAGCCAGTTCACGGGTTGTGATTGAAATATCCGTGTCCCGCAGTTCAGGGATATTCCAGAAATCTGCCGACGCATTCAATTCCGGACGGCGTATTTCAGCTTTTTTAGCTGTACAGGGTGCTACATCTACAATGACGACCTTTTTAGGATCGAGGTTGTTGTTTTTAACGAACCAGGTCTTCATAGCGGCACTCATGATGCTGATAGGACTCTTGGTCGAAGACAGATGAGGAATGAGATCCGGGTAAAATGTTTCCAGGAACTCAACCCAGGCAGGGCAGCAGCTGGTAAACTGAGGAATAGGAATTTCTTCTGACTGAAGCCGGTGTAGTAATTCCATGGCTTCTTCCATGATGGTCATATCAGCACCAAAGTCTGTATCGAAAACATAATCAGCACCAAGCGCACGCAGGGCACCTACCATTTTTCCCTGTACAAATGCACCAGGTTCCATGCCAAAAGCTTCACCGAGACCGACGCGGACGGCAGGAGCCGTCTGGAACATGACAATCTTGTCGGGGTCTTTGATAGCAGCTTTCACCTTATCCAGATCAGATACTTCTGTGATGGCACCGAAGGGACATACGGCGGCACATTGCCCGCAATGGACGCAAATGGGCATATCTCCTGTGCTTTCCAGGTTATAATAATCCATGACAGTCTGTGTGTTTGCGCACGTGCGGCGGCATAATGTACAATTTTTGCACTTACTTTCGTCAAATTGTACAGAACAATTGTGTTCATCAATAGGGACACGGCGCTGCGTTTCCTTGAATCTGCTTTGAAATGTAGGCATTTTTCTCTCCTTATTGAATGAGTATAACTTATTGATAATTAAATGATTTTTTTCACAATCTATTACATATAGGATAATACAAAATACCACATTTTTCCATTATTTTTTAGTATTAGTTTTAAGAAATTTTACATCTTATCTATTCGTTTTGCACATAGTAAATTATTATAAAAATTTACGACATTCATTTTTTTAATACTAATTTGAAAATAATAAGGATTAAAACTGGGTATTTCATAGGATTAAAAATAAATTGATTATGAAATTAAATATTCACTGTCTTTTAAATTGGATATAATGTAAAAGTAACAACCAGCTGTGAAGAAACATGCGGCAACCCAACAGATAGGACTGGCGCAGCAAATACCCCAATATCCCCAGGAGTTGGCAAGGAGATAAGCGGCGCCACCGCGAAGACTGAGTTCGATGATACTGCTTGTGAGTGGGACGGCTGATATTCCCATACCCTGAACGGCATTGCGATAGACAAAAATTTGTCCCAGGAAAAAATAAAATGGAACACTCATAGTGATATAGAGCCAGGCCTGCTGCAACAAAATTGCATCGTGCTCACTAGTAAAAATACTTAATATGTCCTGGCCGCCCAGATACATAGTCGTCGCTGCCAGCCCACAGAAAGCCAGTGATACGAGCGAACACTGACGCACTCCCTGACGAATACGGTTATATTTCCTGGCACCATAATTTTGGGCAGAATACACTGCCATTGCAATACCAAAAGAAACCATGGGCTGTAATGCTAACTGCTCTATCCGTGTAGCGGAGACAAAGCCGGCAATCGTTTCTGAACCGAATGTATTGCAGACCGACGT
>NZ_DGRS01000051.1:0-65128 GCF_002391155.1 Megasphaera sp. UBA4382
GGCTATGTCGTTTTTCATAATAGCTTACCTCGAAGTAAGTACCTTACTTATATGTAGGTACTTGAAAATAATTTATGTACTTGTATAATATACATTGTCTTGCTGAAGAAGTCAAGAACGATGCAGGAGGTGCGCTATGGCAAAAAATATAATTATCCTTAACGGAAGCCCGCGTCCAAAAGGAAACACATCTGCACTCACAGCTGAATTTAAGAAGGGTGCAGAAGAAGCTGGGAACAAAGTTACAGAGTTTCAGTTATCCAGAATGAAAATCAACGGATGCATTGGCTGCTGGGGCGGTGGTAAAGATTCGGAGCAGCCGTGTTCACAGAGAGATGACATGGAGAAGATATATCCACTATATAAGGAAGCGGATATGGTGGTTCTTGCTTCGCCGTTATACTACTGGTTTATTTCTGGATTTTTGAAGAACGCATTTGATCGACTGTTCGCAATTGCTGAAAGTGATCCAAACTGCAGAAATCCTAAAAAGGAATCTGTCCTGATTATGGCTGCAGAGGGCGCTGGATTTGAGGAAAGCGAGTACTGGTATGATCATCTTGAAAAGCATATCGGATGGAGGAGCCTCGGAAAAATTCTCTGTGGATATGTAACCCAGCCCGGTGACACAGATGGCAAAAAAGAACTTCAAGAGGCGTATGCCCTTGGTAACTCAATTCAATAACATGAAAGGTGGACAATCATAATGAAGAAAAATCTTGGTGTAGTACAGGCAGTGTATCCGATGCCGGTTTTGATGGTAGCGGCATACGACGAGAATGGAAAAGTGAACGTCATGAACGCAGCATGGGGTATGATCTGCAATGAGGACAGAATTGCTCTGTTTATTGATGAGGAGCACAAGACCACGCAAAATCTTCTGAAGACAAAGGCTTTCACTGTAGCACTTGCCGATAAGGAGCACATGGATGTTGCTGACTTCTTTGGAATTGCTACAGGCAATAAAATGAACGATAAGTTTGAACGCACCGGTTATACAGCAGTAAAGAGCGAATTCGTTAATGCACCCATCATCGATGAATTCCCCGTTGTCATGGAATGTGAACTGGCAGAGGTGAGCGAAACCGAGAGCTTCTACTGTATCGTTGGAAAGATCATCAATACGGCTGCCGAGGAAAGAGTGTTATCTGAGAACGGAAAAGTTGATCCGTCTAAGCTACAGGCACTGATTTTTGACCAATTCCAGCACGGCTATTATGTTTCCGGAGAACAGGTCGGAAAGGCGTGGAATGCCGGAGCGAGCTTAATGAAAAAATAAGCAAAACTAAATGTCGGGTGCGCTATCATCAGTAAAGATGTTAACGCCCCCGTATTCTATTTCACTCTGATCTTCCAGCCGGTCAGGATGAGGTTGACGTTTTTGATAAGTGTCGGGTTGAGCTTCTGGATTGCGGAAACCGTGGTGCCGTAAGACGTGGTTAGTCACTAATTTTTTGGATGAAAAAATAAAAAACTCCCACGATGCGGATGCTTTCGTACGTTCCGTACCTACTACTGACGGTACGATTTCTCCGTCAGAGGGGAGTTCTTCTACATCAATTATACCCCAGGTATCGAAATTGACGATAAAGGGACCACATGGTTTAAAACAGGATTTCCGGGGAAAGCAGAATCTATTGAAAATATTATAAAAACAAAAATAGCGGAACATTCAGCTAGAATCCTTTCACATAACGCGCAGGGCCCTTCTAGTCAAAATAAAACCGCTATTTCACTTTTAAGTATACAAAAAGAGTTATCCAATGTCAACGAAAAATACAAATAAGTAAAAAGCGCCCAATATCCAGCATCATAACTAATCAAATGCCTGGTATTGGGCGCTATATAAATTTATTTACCCTAATACGTCCTAAAAAAAATATTTGCTTCCGTCATTTCTTCCGTCATAGATAGTAAATTAGTGTATAAAGGTATATGAAAAGATGTAAAAATATTTTGCAGTTATTACGCAATAATTAGCATAGCTACGCCGATTAATATGATGGTATATGAGACTATATAAATGTATATTTCATTACTTCCGATAAATTAACGTTATCGGAAGTAATGAAATATACAATCATATACTCTTATAAACAATTACCACCAACATGCAGTATTATGCCATTTAATAAGGAATTACCATATTATATAAATACAAACAAACATAAACAATTATACATAAAAACATGGGCTATAGCGGAAAAAATAGCGGAAAAGAAAAATCCCGTCACACTGGAATTTATCAGCGTGTCGGGATTTTTGTCAACGCATGCGCTCGATGCTCGTTTTTTATTATTCTGTGATATTTGTCAGGTAATTAAGCAATTTACTATTATTGCCAATATCATCTAGAAGTATTTCAATGGCTTCGTTTTCTCCATATATATCAGTAGCTACATGATACGCCGTTTTGTAATAAGTAGTAGACGCGTCGAGTGCAGAAGCGGCCCGTTGCAAATAGCGGTCAAACTGTAAAGAATGGGTATCACTTATTTCTGCCTTGTGAATATACATAGCCCCTTTGTCCCTGAAATAACGTGCATTGTCTAATAATCCTTGTACCTTTTTATTCATATTATCATCCTCCTACTAAATAGCCGCGACAGGTAGTAAAATCTAATGATTCTACAAAATATTTCCTGCCTCTACAAATAATAGGACAAAAAACAACGATTTAAGTATAAAAATATCCCCCGGCCACCCTCGTGGCCAGGGGTTTATTATTACCACTGTTTAATTGTATACATAATACTGCCGGCGTCTATCTGCCTGCCGTCTCTCGTATAAACCATTCCTTCCCATCGTCCTGCCTGATACCCTGCACCACCGTATGTTTTACCATCGACCTGAAGAACACCAACTTTTATTTTATGGTTGTTCCGCAGATTAATCTTGTAAACATCGACTGTCTGCTTATTTGGGTCTGGTGTAATGACGGTGCGGTCTGTTTTTTCAACGGCCTGTTTCGGCAGACGGGTATCTCTCTGTTCGATATTCTTTGCCGTTTCCATGGCTGCGTCTTCTATGGTCGGCGCTTCAACGGTATATGTAACGACCGGCCGCACATCGCCATCGTGAATTCGCTCGATTTCCTGTGTAATTTCCCTGGAAGCCCCGGAACCAACACGAATAGTTTTACTTAAGGCTTCCGGATTGGTCGAATCCTCATATTTAACGATTTTAGGCGATTCTACGCGTTTTTCTTCGTGGTGCATATAAACTATCATGCCAATGGCGAAAAACACGATAGCAAGCAAAATAGAAAGACAAAGTTTCCAGTGTTCACGAAAAATTTCAGAATCCCATGGCTTGTTCATAATCTGTCACGCCCCTTGCGATAGCACGGGAAAAATTATCCCATTGTTCCATCAATAGCTCCGCCGCATCGTCGTTATCAATGAATTCCATCTCAATGAGCGTAGCCGGCATAGTCGTTGAATTCAGGACAACAAGCCCCGGTCGTTCATTGATACCGCGATCGTTCGTTCCGAGCGATGATACGATTTGAGACTGGATACATTTTGCCAGAAATGCTGATGACCCGCCGCCCTGATATACTTCGCATTCTGTTCCGCGTACCTGCCCATTTGCGGCGTTGCAGTGAATGCTGATAAATATGTCTGCCGGCCAGTCGTTTGCCGACTGAACAACGGACACATTCCGGTCGGCGTACTGGCTGTCCCAATACAGATTATCCGATTGCAGGAGCTGGCATTCACATCCGGCGGCTTCCAGATATTCCTTAACTGCATTTCCTACCTTAGCGGCCACATCGCACTCACGTAGTCCGCTGTTCGGATTGACTGCTCCGGAATCATATACTAAATCATGACCAGGATTGATAAATACCTTCATTTTACATTTCCTCCTTTATCTATGATGCGGTTCACAACTGGTGGGATACCGGACGGGGAATTGAATTTACTGTCCGTGTGATATTTCGTCCAGCAGGCACCAGCTAAAGCAACAATACCAGCCATGCCTGTTACGACGACGCTGATGCCGCTCCAACAACTCGACAGCTCAAAACGCATACCATACAATGCATTAGCCCAGTACCCTACCAGCCAGCTCACCATGACAGCACATAAAAAAATCATCATCACAATGCTCATGATGATGATCAGCTGCAGCCAGTGTTTCTGGCCCCACTGACCAAATTGGACAATTTTTTTCATAGCATCCCTCCTAATGCCGAAAATAATCAACAATAAAAGATATGATACCGCCGATAATACCGGCGACGACATACATCGAATTGATACGGTGATGAGCAGAGCGACCACGCTGATCTGCAATGATTGCCAGTTCTTTTGTAGCCTGAAATTGTTCCTGCAGCTTATGCACGGAATCCAGGGCTTCATTCAGTTGCGCTTCCAGCCGTGCCATCCGTTCGAGAACTTCCATTTGAAAATCGCGTTCACTCATATAGTTGCTCCTAAAAAGCCAGCCACGGGGAAGTGGCTGGCCTGATTAAGTTACTGTCCTTGCTGTTTATCAGGTTCCGGTGTTTCAGGAGCCTGATCTACATATACAGCGTCATAATCTGCATTTTCAGAAAAATTGCTATGATCTCTGCGTTCTCTTTGTTCAATCTTTTCATTGACTACTGCCTTGTGTTCTTCATTTTCTCCAAACATACGTCATCTCTCCTTATCATTGAAAAAACATTATATTTTGACCGCCCGGTATCGAATCTTGCTTTATATTGTCACCTCACTTTATCAAGATTTTCCTCCGGTATTGTCCAAGTACATGGATTGCTTATCATGCAGGTTTTATCTGCAAAAAATCCAGGCGGTCTATAAAACATACAATTTTCACAATTGGGGCTAGTGCAATACTCTTGTATAGTATGCATTGCTTCGATTATCTTATTCATTCCTTGTCACCCCATTCCAATGAATCGTACTGTAATTTACATCGTCATCATGTGCATTACCGGCAACAACATATCCATTGGCAATCATTGTATGTGTTCCCCCTAATACCAGTTCATATAACTGGGTATTGTCATTATATTCACGAGCAATAATCGGCCTATCGATTTTCCATCCATCTGTAACTGCGTATTCCACAGGTCTGTCAATGCAGATTACGTCCTGTTTGAGTGTCAGCCCTTCAAATTGTGGGCATAACTCTACATCCTTCTCTAACAGGTGTTGCGTCATGTCTGCAACACCGAAGAACTCTTTACCCTTCTTGCGTACCCAAAATAGATGTTCCCCAGAGAAGTAAATACTCTTATCGTTGAATGTCCAAATACATCTACTAGGGCCAAGCACAGCTCTTTGTACACCTAGTACGGGATTTATGCCATTAATGCCCTGTACATATTCACCTGCTGTAATCGTTTCAATAGATTTCCACGTACCGTTTGCCATAAGAATTTTAGTGCCGGAAATAAAACAGGACGAACAACCATTGCTACAATTGCAACTATTTGTCTTACATTCGGATTGACAAGACTGACAAGAACATCTATTTTGGCAAGATTGGCATGATTGACATTTATCTGATTGGCATGTACACGAATTTTGACAACCTTGGCATGTTTGACATTTATCTGACTGGCAAGTTTGGCATTTGTTAGATTCACAACAATTGCTACTAAAACTTCCCTCTAATGCGTTAATTGCTTTTTGTAAATTGGATACATTCGTAGTGTTAATTTTGTCGTAGCTCATTGTCCCAACGGATATAGAGCTTGTTAATTTGGCATTGGTTATGATAGTGTTTACCTCTGTAGCAAGCTCTGATACATGTTTGCTTTTTATAGTGGTAGAGCTATTTATAGTTGTATCTGTATAGGCCAATTACATCACCCCTTTAAGCCATTCCAATGCACAGAATCGTAATCAAAATCGTCATCATGTGCGTTTCCGCCTGTAACATATCCATTGGCAATCATTGTGTGGCTTCCTGCCAATACAAGCTCATACAGCGGTGTACAACTTCCGTATTCTCTGGCAATAATCGGTTCGTCCAATTTCCATCCATCAATTGTTGCAAACTGTACTGGTCTGTCGATACAGATTACATCTCTGTTTATCGTCAACCCCTTAAATTGTGGGCATAACTCTACATCCTTCTCACGAATATGCTGTGTCATATCTACGACGCCAAAAAATTCAGTGCCTTTTTTCTTTACCCAGAAAAGATGTTCCCCAGAGAAGTAAATACTTCTATCATTAAATGTCCACAAGGCCCTTCTATTGCCCAAATGTGTTTTTTGAACACCAATTACTTTATTTATACCGCCAATGCCATATACAGATTCACCGACTGTAATTGTTTCAATTGGCTTCCACGTTTTATCAGACATCAAAATTAATGTCCCGGCAAGTAAACACGTCGCACCACAATTGCTACTAGGGCATTGGCTCGGTTGACAACTTTGGCATGATTGACATTTAGATGACTTTGACTGACATGTGCAGGTGTTCTGACAGCTCTGGCATTTAGATGTTTGACAGGACTGACAGGCGCATGTATCCTGACAGCTCTGGCAACAATTTGTATACCCACAATTATCTACATTCTTTGCATATCCTTCTAATGCTGAGATGGCTGTACGTAATTCTGTGATATGTACTGATTTTACTTTCGTTTCTATGCCATTTGCTAGATTATCAGCGTCCGTAAAACTAGTTTTTGTAATCTTGCCATTAACAGCCATCGTTTTCCACCAGCTTTCTACCCATTTCTTGAACGGCTTCCAAAATCGGCATAAAGACAGTTTTCTTTAATTTACAATATGTTTTTTCTCGTGCATCTTTTGATATCATCTTGCATCCGCCACAGCAAAAGGCTACGACAGGGCAGTCTTTACATACGTCTATCCGTTCTTTTGTTGTGTCTGTTTTAATGATGTTGTTTAGGTAATCCATATATGAATCATATATAGAGCCTGATTTTTCAGATGTGTTGTGGCATGGATACAGTGTACCATCTAAGCCCAAGTTATAAGTTGTATATCCGTTGCCACAACAGCATGTAACGTTGGTATATTCACCCGGAGTTTCTTTGTTTGTATAAAACCAACGCAAACGATTATAACGGTCATGGATATATACATTCCTTGCATATTTGTCAGCAGGGACATCACCATTTTTACGTTCTTCCAGATATTCATTAGCAAGCAATGCGACTTCTTTGTAAAGCCTGTCATAATCAAAATTAGTTAAATCTTGCGGTATGCCACCTGTATCCATGATTTCATCTACGTTCATGTACAGATGGTGTTTGTGAATCGGTAAATACGCATTATCAATCATCTGAAATGCATCACAAATGTCAATCGGATAGGCATATGAACTTAATACAGCAGATACACCTAAATGATTTATTTGTAATAGCAATTTTCTTTGTTTAGACCCGGGAGCAAATGCGTCAAACCCTCTGGTTTGTTTTACATTGAAGCCATCCCAGGAAACACACATCCAAAACTCGTACTTGTTGAAGAAGTCCACCATTTCCTGTGTAATGAGTTTTCCGTTCGTCATCAACGAGTATTCGACAGGCAGTTTACGCTTCTGTGTTTCAGTAACGACTTTCTTTATATTATCCCAGAACAACAATGGCTCACCGCCAAAGAACTGCAATGTGAGCGTGTTGTCATCATTTAATTCACTACAAACTTCTTCTATGAAGTCATAAATATCAGGATTGATTTCGTGAGATATAGGATGTTCCACTAATGGATGCTGCAAACAGTATTTGCAATTAAGATTGCACTCGTTTCCAAGCATAATAAAAATGGTGTTAACGTTACGGTTCAAAAATTTACTATTATTCATATGCTCTCCAATTTAAGACAAATAAACTGCTCCAAATGTTTTCCATGCGTTACTAGCACGTAATTTAATTAACATATTTGTTGTGTCGAACCATAAACATCCATTTTGTGGAGATTTTGGTTCTGTAGCTGAAATAATATATGTATTGCTGATGTCAGTTTTCTTAGCGTATGTACTTTCTACTTCTGCTGCATTTGCTTTCTTACCAAGCTCTGCTGTTACGGTAGCAGAGAAATTGCTATCATTGCCCAGAGCTGTTGCCAGTTCATTCAATGTGTTCAGCTGTTCTGGTGCGCCATTTACCAGAGCTGAAATAGATTTAGCCACAAATTCTGTGGAAGCAATAGTATTAGACGAGTTCCCCTGATTAGCCGTGGGGACAGAAGTTATCCCGGTAAATGTGGCATCAGTGGCGGTCAACGCATTGGTGGTAATCTGTTTCGCGATGCTATCTGTTATGGACTGTCCGTTTTCCAGAAGTTTCCCTTTTGCGTTGATGTTGGCAGGGAATGTGGCGTTCTGCTTATTGTCCCAATAATATAAATGGTCATTAAACGCAAGCCGATTAGGAGCGACCCACATGCTACTCCCATATCCATTAATATTTATGATGGATTGAGTGGATTCTGGGTGTTCAGTAATTTGGTCTGTTAAATCTCTACTTGTTGTCATAAATGTAAAACGATAATTCCAGAATTGATACGGCTGATTGTAATACCCGCCAAACAGCACTCCATCGCCCAGTCTTATATAATTTCCCCCTGGCCCACCCGTTAATCCAAAAGAATCAGAAGAAAATTGTGTAACCCAAGCGTCTGGATTATTCCCGGTTGCACTTTCAACCTTGACTTTTATCTTATTTGAAGCACCCGTACACCAAATGTATAATTCTTCAAGGGAGCAGTATCTTTCTGTAGATTTTATATAGTCTTTCCCCCAATACTTATATTTGTCCGTTTCCGCCGTACCATCCGGAACGTTGTATTTCATTGCAGTAATGGTAACTCTCAGCCCACATTGAGCATTTTCTTTACCGTCAATCTTGGGAATATTCATATCAGAATATATTGTTTTATTAAACAAATTTTCTTTTTCAGCATCTTGGAAACCAGCATCCGTCCATGTTTGCCCGCCGTCTATAGTTTGTTCAATGATGATTTGCTCGGCAGGCAAAAAAGCCAGCTTGTTAGCCCGCACAGTATCAATTAATGGGCGGGTCGTGTAGTCAAGCGTATCATTTTTGTATAAGGGCTTTGTTAAATCAAGAACGTTCCATTTAGTCGGCTTATTCTTGATAAATGCCTTGCTTGTCGTATCCGTAACGTTCCAGTCGGCTTGCTGTTCCTTTGCACTGTTAGCCGCCGCTGTTGCGCTGTTGGCTGCCGCTGTTGCACTGTCAGAAGCCTGCAAAGCTGATGCTTTTACTTGACTTAAACTAGTTGCTGCATTTGCTTCGCTTTCTCCTGCCTGAGTCGCACTAGCCGCCGCATTATCCGCATACTGCTTTGCATCTACAAGTGGCTTTAATGCTGTTTTTATAGTCGTGTCGGTACCCAAAGTCAGTATCAAATATCCATCGCTATCTACAGTTGCACCTGTAATACCCTCACCTTTTTCACCGCGAATGGATTCAAGCCACTCTTTTTCTGTTCCGGTAAATCCGTTTTGTTTTGCAATTTCATAGGCACTTAATCCATTAACGGCTTCAGATACAAGAATAAACTGCTTTCCGTCCCACCGATATGTTTTGCCCGTTGATTTGACGACATATAGTTTATCAGTATCACCGCTTGTCGGCAGTTCATCTACATACACGCAAGCACCGCTTATCATATCGAACAGCGCGTCAAAGTTATTAATCATGTAATCCAGGATACCTTTATTGTCAGCCGTAGCAAACGCCGACTTTTTACCATACGCGCCTTCACGTATAATCGCGTCGTTTTCGTCCCGGATTTCCCCGGGCTGGAATGCCTGTCGTTTCATGCTATCAGTCCTCCTTGTAAACGTATTCTTTGTGTGCTGGTTCTGTTACGACCCATTCTGTTTTTGTCACGGGGGCATCGACCCACTCGTTCTGGCCAGTTTTCGGATTATATTTAAACTGCCGTTCCGTCGTCTGAATGGTTTTCAGTTCCCGTTTTTCCGGCACTTCTACCCACTCGAAATGAGGATTCGTAGATGTTGTTTTGTTGCTTTTTGATTTCTTTCGGTATGCATATACAGCGATGACAGCAAACAAGATGACTCCTATCAGTATCGTGTTATTCATTTTCTACTATCACTCCATTTCGTAATACAATGTCCTGGATGTCGTACCGGGTATCAGACGTAATGATAGTTATATCTGGTTCTGGTTCGACTGGGGCATCAGCCGAAAATACACAAGCCCCGTCCTGCTTAAATCCGTAATAGTACATCAATACTGTTTCACCCCCATGCACCAATAACTGCCAGAACCACCGCGCGACAAATCCATATATGTGTATTTCCCGTCTGCGGTTACCGAGGTTAAAGTACCCCCGTTCATGACAACCCCGAACGTTGATATTTTTCCAGTCTTTTCGCTTTCTTTATAAAAAATTGCTGTCCGGCCAGAGCATGAGCCTATTGTTTGACTGTCCGTGGCCCACACACCCCACATGCATTCGCTTTCACTATACCCGCTGGGGAGCGGTATCGTTCCGCCGTCTGATATGGAGCCGCGGACAAACGCCACGGCTTTAACAGAATATCCGTTAATCCGCACATTCGAGCCGTCAATGGTTCCACTTTTTATTGACGCCCCGACGATATTCCCGTTTGCATCGACGGAAAATGTATTGCTGTTGTTGCGCAGTGTCGTCCCGATAATTTCGCCGCCTTTCAGCGTGCCGACGTTTTCCGTTATGGCCGACAATTCTGATACGGACATTTTCTCCGCCGTAACAGCCCCAGCTTGAATCATCCCTTTCGTAATGACATTATTATCAAACGTCGTATCGCCTGTTACATGTATCCGTTTCCCGTCTATCGTAATGGTTTCCGGCGACAAGTTGATTTTACTTATGAGGTGCTTTTCCGTATCTTCGACGCGTGCCTCCATGGAATTTTGGAGCTGGACCAGTGCGGAATATTTTTTATAGCCGTTTTCATCGTCCAGGTTACCGGCAATCGTAATGACCTTGTCCTGTGCGTCAACACCTTTGTCAATAGCCTCTTTCAGTGCTTTATTGACGTTATCAATGGACACGGATTCTGCATCAAGCAGAGATTGGTCTACCTTTACTTTTACCGTACAGGTCGTTTCGTCAGAATACGGGCCGGCGCCGAACAGGTCAGCATACGCAACGCTTACATCATAGACCCCGGCAGGGCAACTATAGGTTAGCGCATTATTTACCGTAAACAGGATCGTATCGTTAATTTTTACGTACATCCCGTTACAGTCGTCCGGAATGGCCCTGGTAACGATACTCATACCGCCCAGCTTATCTGTAACGGTTGGTGCATCAGGTTTCTTTGGTTCCGGTTTATAGTACTGCAGTTCTGCCGCCGCGCTGTATTTCCCGTCTGTACCACAAGCGAATACATACAGTTTGCCCGTGCGGCTTGTCAGCTTAACGTCTGCTATCAGGCTGTTCGTACGGAGCAGGAAGTCGTTAGTCTTCGTCCCCGCCCCGGTATCAGTGCGGATTTCATAAAAAGCGATATCAGCATTCGTGACGGCATCCCATGTCAGTGTTGCCGTGGATTTACCGAATGTAACAGCCAGCTTGCCAGGCGTATTCGGCGTTGTTGTTCGGGCCGCGCATAGTACGTCAATGTGCGGCGAAGTATCGGGCGTTGTATACTCGCCCAGCTCGTTGGCTGTACACACAGCAACACGATAGGTATCACCTGGTACACACTGCGGAATGCTAAATTGATTTACACCGGTACCTGCAAACGTCCACGGTCCGAGCCAGCCCAGTTCATCCGCCGATACCTCTTCATTAAATACCAGCTGGTCTGCCTGTATATGGTTCGGCTTATAGTAGACCCGAGCCGGAAGATTATCCGGGCCCCAGGACACTTCGATGTCATAGCGGTCGGTCCCATCCAGAAGTTTTCGGAACCGGGTATAAGCTGTAATATTTTCCGGCTCCACAGCAGGCTGGATGTTGCCGGTCAGGCTAATAGATGCCATAACGTATGCCGATTCAACGCCATCAAGAACAGCACAAACGCGTACTCGGTATCCCTGCAGTGGGTCTACGTTGCCAATGGTCATCTGCATGTCTGTTGTATTTCCACATGATACCCAGCTGATACCGTCCGTCGAATAATACACATGGAAGCTATCGTATCGGCTGTTGCCCGGCATTTGCCAGCTTGCTACGATGTTACAAGTTTTTACGCCTGCATAATTCTGCTGGGCCTGTTCGACGAGCTGTAAGTTAATCGGTGCCCGTAATGGGTCTTCTGCCGTGTAATCAATAACGGGATACCGACTATAATCCACATCATAAATTGCTTCGTCATATTGCACACAGGTAAGCGATACTTTTTCATCTCCGTCTCGTTCCACCTTTGTAATGCGGAACGGCTGTACGATTTTATCAACGACGCCTAGGGCGTAACAGTCATACTGTACTGGCGTTGAATCGGCATCGAACGCCTCCGTAATGGTAATCGTTTTCGTTGTTGTGTCGGCAGATACTGTTTTAACATCCCGCGTTACGATCTGATCATTTTTCGACAGCTGTATTTTAATCCCGTACGCCTCATTAGCTGTCAATATAATTTCCTTATCCAAAGTAATCGTGTTTCCATTTACGGCCACGATACGGCCCGATGCCAGTCCGATACGGGCCACACTATGGCTGACGCCGATGATATCGCCATATTCGCAGACGATGGCATTGATGTCAGCGGAAAACGTAACCGTTTCTAATTGCCGTTCGTTCGTTGCGAGAAGGTACATACCTTCTCGATAAGCCTGAGAGCGTCTGGCTACGCCAAACAACGTAAGTTGTGCGGTATTATCCTGTAATTCTACGTCTTGCGCGTAGCGGGCCGAACGGATAAAAAATTCAGTATTCTTATAGTCGTTGTCTTTATCATTATATGTGATTTCAACAGAACGCGCCCGATCGTCGAGTGACGAGAAAGACCCGTTAAACGATGACATAATCGTGCGTCCCTCGCCGAAAATCTGACGCATGACGCCCGGTTTATCAACGGCGATACCTAATTGTGTTCCATGCTGAATAATGACACCATGTCCAACAGACGCCGCTTTGTTGGCCGCTTCCAGCCGTTTCTGCGACGTATCGAATATCGCGTCAAACTGGAAGCGTGTTTCTTTCGTTCCGTCGTTTGTAGCTATCTGTTCGTCAGCATAAGCGGCCGCATCCTTCCATTCATCCCAATACCGTGTAAATCGTTCTTTCGGCGTTCCGTCTGCAACGAATTCCATAGCTCCCGTATTGATGTTCTTCAACTGCCGGCAATGATGCAGAATGTCATACGCCGCCCAGATAGGATTATTTGCGTTTTTCTGTACGTATTTTTTCGCCGACGGGTCATATACCCAGACATGTGCCCGCGTCTGTTTCCAGGTCACGTTCGGAACACTGCCATTCAGCTGACTAGTTGCTTTGACGCGCATCGCAACGAGTACTTTATTTGGCCGGACAAATGCTCCGGTATAGATATAAGATGACAATGTAGACCATTGCATGAGTGCGCACCGACGATTCGTAAGTGGTGTTTCTATAGCTGTCACCATGACGTCATACCGATTCGAAGCAAGGCCGGCAAACGTATATACTTTGCGGATAGACTGGTTCGTTTTGCGTGTCAGCGAATATTCATGAGTTGTCCATGTCTGCGTACCAGTTACGCGGTACGAAATATTAAATTTTGCCGTCTGGTCTCCGAAATTCCCGTTGTCTTTCTGGTAATAGATGCCAGAGGGAAATGTTACAGCGACCTCGATTTTATTGACTTCATTGCTGTCCGTACTTCTAGTAACAGGATTTCCTTCCTTTAATGTCAGGTCGATGCTTTGGTCGGCTACTGTATCCGGGAAGAAAGAAATCGGTGTCTGGTCGTTTGTACCAAGCCGGGTTTCTATCTGGCAGTTGGAAAAATTCTCAATCGGAGTATAGCCGATACGGATATCAGAAATGCTATCTATTGGGCCATAACCGCCACAATACAGTACATTAAGATACTGGGTGTCTTCATCCGCCGTTTCTACGTGACACATTAGAAGCTGCGGGGCCGGGATGCACTCACCGTATGTTTCACCGATAACGTTTCCTTCCTGCGTCTGAACACCTGGAAGGTCCCAGCCATACGACTGCGAACTGCTCATTTCGGACGACGGGACCTGACTCAGGTGGAACATGCTGTTAATCAGCTTGCCACCCAGAATCATTACCGCTCCGGATACCAGAGACCGGGCAAACATAGACGACAGCCCGAAAATATTGTGCGGAGCGGCAATCATCAGTCCTATCATCAAAGCCATGCCGAAAAATTTCTTGAATCCATGGCCGCCGATGTGAGGCGTTACAACGAATTCTTCCCCGTCTTGCGGATAGCACGATGCCGGGCCGCTAATCAGGCGGCCATTTTTATACACATCATATGCATCTAAGTCCGGGACGTAAAATGATAATGGCCGTCCGGTATAGTTAATTTTTTGTACTGTTTTCTCGATTGTAAATGGATTAGTTACTATGATGAGTGTAAACATATTTCTGCTCCTTTGGGCCGATAGAATCCAACGACCCGTGACCGCCACCGTCTAAGCCTGTCAATGACGACAGACGTGCCATACGCGTGGATAAAATCGCCATTGCCAATATAAATGCCGACATGATTAGCTACCCCTTCGTACAGCTGTAATAGTACAAGGTCGCCTTCTTCTGGATGTTCCACGCTGTCCCAGTCTGCTGATGCGGTTACAATATTAGCGTGGACAGCCTGATGATCACGCGGGTCGATAGGATATTCTGGCAGGTCGATACCACGCATATGATAGATATACCGTGCCAGTCCCCAGCAATCGAATCCTGTTTCCGGATTTCTGCCGCCATCGACAAACGGAATCCCAACCAGCTCCTGATAGTTATACATAGGTTCCCGTCATCCCCTGTTCCCCGCCAAACCGGGACGGAATACGGCATTCCTTGAGTGTATTATTACAGCACGCCGCCGTACCGGAATATCCGCACTGAATAGATTTAAATACAAACGGACAATAGTTCATCATATATTTATCCGGCGGGAACCGGTTATATACGTCCGGTGCGCATCCTAGTTCAAATGTAATCCAGTTTTCGTCATAACTCGTACCGCGATTCACGAATTCCAGCGTCAAAAGCGGCTGTGTATGGTCCAGCATAGCAGCGTGGACGGTATAAATCGTTACGGCCGCATCTGTAAGGCCCTCATATTTTTTTACATATGTCATCAGAAGGCCGCCGCAACTCGATACGGATATCTTGCATGTCGGCATAGTCTTGCCGTCGGCCGTAACAGATTCAAATTTAATCGGGAACCGTGTCCATGTATGTCCATTCCAGGTCACGTCTTCTGTATTGCGGGCCAGTCGGACGACTTCCGGCAAGCTCTTGTGTTCCACCTGTAACAGCAGTAAAAACGGCTTATCGCTGGATAATTTGTTTTTCTCCATAATAGCCGCTGTTTCCCATGTAAGCACGATTTACACCTCCTCGAACTGCAGTGTTACGGACCATCCGGTGGGATGGTAATACTGCCCCGACCAGTCACCGGCGAACCGCACGGTATGCGATTCGCCTAATGAATAATCAGTAAATGTAAACATATCAGCCGTACCGACGGATTTATAGAACGTACGAAGCGTCTGGTACTGAACATCGGTCAGATTAGCCCACGAATACGTCCACGTCGATTTCATCCGCGTATTCCGCGGACGCGTCTGTTTGTATCCGCCATCGGTTTCCGTTGATATCGTACTAGGCGATATGGTTTCGACATGCGTATTGCCGATGTTGGATGCCGACTGAACCAGTGGTTTCGGTATTTCATCCAATGGAAAAACATTCATTTATTTCACCCCCAGCGCGGCTTTCAGGTTAGTCGCAGAGCCATCGACGTTATTATTGACGTCTTCAACAACAGCGTTCAGCACCCAGCGACGCAGATTGTTGTCGTAATGACTATCCTTAACGCTGACCTGACTACTGCTGTTATTAATAATATTGACAACGGGAGCATTCCCACCGCCTCCACGGGCCGCTACGATGCCACTGGCAATACGGGAATAAGTATCGCTATTAAGCGGGAAAATACCTTCTTCGTCTCGTCCCTCACCAATCATGGCCAACGTTGGGGCTGTAACGCGACCACCGTCTGCCAATTTAGGTATTTTCGGAAGTCCCTTGCCGGAATACCAGCTACCGTCTGCAAATTTAGGTATTTCCGGAAGTCCCTTGCCGGAATACCAGCTACCGTATCCGCTCGAATAATTCCATCCGGCTGAACTTGCGCCTATGCCCATAAATCCGCCCAGTAAGCCCATAGTAATCTTTGCGGCCGACCATTTCGCCACAATACTGGTAATCGTCGTCAGAATGACCTTGCCCATGTTCTCAGCTAGTTTTCCGACATTTTCGATGTTACTGCCCAGGTCAGAAAATACATTCGATAGACCTGATTCTAGAGAACTTGCGGCTTCAGACGCGATATCCATTGTTGAAATATTCGCATCTTTCCACAGGCTGTAGAACTCTGTCATCGCCTTTCCTTTTCCTTCCCAGTCGATACCAGCGAGGCCCTGTTTCAACTTCTGTCCGGTAAACAACTGATTGAATTCCGACATGTTCCGATTCGATATAGCAGACTGCACGGCCTTATCAAATTCCTGTGCCCGTTCCTGTTCCCGTTTCTGGGTTAGTTTGCTTACTTCAGCCGTATACCATTCTTCAACGGCTTTCATAGCTTCGATATCGTTCTTGTGCTGAGCAACGGCCTTGAACCGCTCCTGCTTTTCTTTCTCCAGCCGTTCAACAGCCGCCTTTAATTCGGCGTCATACAGCGCAGTATAATCACCTTTTACTTCAGCATTTATTTTAGCCGTTTCATCCTTTAATTTCTGCTGATTCTGTATCAGCTTCTGGTTCACTTTATCAAGTTCGGCTGTGCGATACTGTTTCAGCAATTCTTTGGCATACGACGTATCGACGCCACCGACATTATCGACGGCACGAATTTTTTTCATCTGATCCGCAACGACTTTCTGTACTTTAGCAAGGCCTGATTCGTATTCTGTGCCCGATTCTGTGTTCAGTGCCGCCTGCAGTCCTGTAACAATATCAGCGTAATCTTGTTTTGCCTTAGCCAGTTTCCGTGCCGCTTCCGCCGCGGCTTTATTAGATGCCGTTTTCCCGACCAGCGTTGATGTTACCTGCATATTGCCAGACGCTTCTGCTATTGATCCATAGCCCTGGATGCCGCCAAACGTCGAATTGAATTCATCCAGTGACAGGTCATGGACACCAGCAGACGACTGTCGGGACCGGACCATGCCATTGCCGATATAGACGCCGACATGCCCCGGTGTGTCTACCAGATCGCCGGGCTGTAAAGCACCACGGACAGCATCCAGGTTACCTTCGTGATACGCACCGAGAGCTTTGAAATCCTCATCGTTAACGACACCACCACCAGCGAATGGATTTTGACGGCCTAGTGACGAAAACACACGTTCATACAAATCATGAGTAAAATCATCACACCAGCCGTCAACATCATTACCTAACTCACCACGCCACTGTTCGCCGTCATAATAATCACTCATTGCCCGATAAGCGACATATTCGCCGACCGGGATATCATACGCTACAGGCTGTGTGTTAGCCGTGGACGACCCAGAGACCTGCGTTGCCGTCATGGCACTCATGTAACCCATGACGTCATTTACATATGCCTGATTACTGCCAGTGGGATGACCGGCGTTATATGCAGATATCGTTTGCGATACGTCGCCATACGTATTGTATAAATCGGCTAAATACGCCGCAGCCGCCAGTATATTCTGATTCGGGTCCGAACCTTCGCCATAACCCTGACCGCCATTATACGTATCAGCAATATCCTGCGATATCTGGGCAAGTCCGTAATGTGCATAATCTGACGACCAGTCATTGCCCGGACCTGTCCGCCCATGGCTTTCCCTTTTGATAACGGCCGCCAATAATCGCGGGTCGATTCCATGATAATTGGCTGCGTATTCGATTTGGTTAGCCCATTGTGCTAATTCCGGGTCGTCTTCAAAGGAATACCTGGTAACGGTCGATGCCGCTGTTGATGCAGAAGACTTCGAGCTGCCAGATTTTCCACTGCCACCAGACCCGCCGCCTAAATCGCCGAGGTTAAATGCGGCTTTAATTTTTTCATTTACTTCATCCTCTTTGGCTTTCGCTTCTTCTGCAGCCTTTTTTGCCTGTTCGTAATTATAGACTTCACTGCCTTCTTGCTGGCTTAGTCCCGAATAAGCCGCTGCGTACGCAGAATCGCTCTTATCGACTCTTTCCAGTGTTGCCCCGCCATTACCCACATCACCAAGACCCATCGGGTCTACAACGGGATTTTCGTTTTCTTTAATATAACGATAAATCTCGCCGCCTTTACTGATATAAGTATAGCCGTCATCACCAGTCCAGGTATTATTTTTCGCCGCTTCATATTTCGCATTAAAGTATTTAAATGCCCAGTACGCAGCATAAGACAAGGCCAGTGCTACACCCATCCAGCCGCCGGCCATCATAGACAGCGCAGACGTGACTTTGCCGATAGCGCCGAATCCCTGGGCCGCTGCCCCTACGGTTTTCGCACCAGTTTTTACTGCCTCGGTTCCAGCAACGACATGCGCCTTAGCAGTATCTTTCGCCTTCCCCTCTACCTGAGCCAAACCACTAGCAGCCATGGTACTGGCGGCTACGGATTTTTCACCGGCGGCAACTTCTGTCGCACCCAGTTCGGCGTTGCTTGCCATAACGCTTTCATTGCTGGCGATTTTAGCCGCACTGGCCTCTTCTTTTAAGGCCGCACCTTCCTGCGCCGAAACGCCGGTCTGCGCTTCTGATTCACTGACACCCGCGTTGTTGGCAATAACTTCCTCGTTAGATGCCATCTTAATGGCATTCGCTTCCTGCTTGACGGCCGCCGATTCCTGTGCCGCCGTTCCAGTCTGCATTTCTGATTCGCTGACATTTGCATTGCTGGCCAGCATCCGGGCGTTTGCTTCCTGCACGCCGGTTGCGGCCTCCTGGGCCGCAATATTTGCCTGCTGGAACGCCGCCGTCATTTCTGTGCGGATGCGTTCCGACGTAATAGCGGCCTCCTGCCCTATCTGCGTGAATTTTTCCGTCAGGAATGCCTGCATTTCCTGCGCTGATAGGTTTTCCTGCTTAGCCGTGCAGATTGCTTCCCGCCGCCTTGCGGCGTACATCTTTTCTGCGTCGGCCTGGGATTTCTTGATAATCCGTTCCTGTTCGCGGGACAACCGTTCTTCCTCGCCTGTATCAGCAGATGGCTTTAGCGTGCCTTGTACTTTATCGTAAATTTCCTTGCCGGTATTAATCGCCTTACGGGCGACTTTCATCGCCTCATACGCCACTGCTAGCTTCGTAATTTCTACGATCGTACCACTGACCAGCTCTTTATTGTTTCGTATCCACCCGGCGACACCCGCAAGGTCCTTTTCAACGGACGGAAGTAATTCTGATACCAGTGGTGCCAGTGCCGCCCCGGTCACAATACCGAGCTGGCTGAACTGCATATTGACTTCTTTCATATCCATATAGGCTTGATGCATTTGATTTACATCAAGACCAATAGACTGGATATGAGACGCCCGTTCTTTCGCCTCGTTGTATTCAATCAGCGTTTTCGTCAGCGCCATGCCGCGGACACCGAGAGTATTCATAACGAATTCCTGGCCCTGACCAGCTTCCCTTGCCCGGTTATATCCCCGTGCCAGTTCAGACAGCTGTTCATTCATCGGCTTCAGCCGGCCGTTAGCATCTGTCATCGACAGCCCCATCTGGCTCATAATGGCGCGTGCCTTTTCACCTGCTTCACCTGATGCTGTCAGTGTCTTATCGAACCGCATGATGGCCGATGCCGCCGTGTTCACGTCGCCGCCCGTAAGGCTCATAATACGGCTCATTTCCGTTGCCTGACCGGCGCTTATCTGATATTTCTGGCTGAGTTCATATACTGCCTCACCGGCATTTACGGCGCTCTGGACAACAGCATTCAGGCCAAAACCACCAGCGGCAAAGCCAGCCAGTTTCGTAAAGCTAGACGTAAGTCCGATGACTTTACCGGTAACATCATCGATGCTTCCTGAAAATTCTTTTACCGGGCTGACACTGAACGTGTTGTTTATCGTGTCTTTTGATTTATTCAGTTCAGAGGACAGTCCAGAACTGTCCGCCCCGATTTTAATTAATAAGTCTGCTATCGTAGACATTTACTGCCTGTCCCCCTTTTTCATAACCGGCATTCCCATCGCCTTTAAAAATTCGTCCCGTTCGCTGGCAAGGTCTGGTTTCTCTTCCGGATGCAGTCCGTAATAAATATCATCTGGCTTGACCGGTGCCGTAGACAGTGCACTCATCAAGCAGGCCGTAAAATACGACTGCCGACGGTCGGTTTCCTGCCGACGCCGCATATAACCGGCCAGCAGTTTATTGAATTCGCCAACCTGCAATGCGGCGAATCCGTCCGGGCTAAGTGCCAACGGGCCGTATGCAATTGGCTCAACCGTTTCAATCCATTCTGTGGCGGAACGTACTACTTTTTCTGTTCCGCCATTCTGGCGTTTTTTGGTTTCAGCCCCGGAAGCGGAACGAACAAGCCTGTATTCCACACCGCTCTGATAAAGAGCGCGGTAGCTTCATCGTAATTATGACCGCTGTCGCAGTACGCCTGCAGAAAATCGTAGCATTCGTCATCAGTGCGCTTGCCGTGTTTGTCGTCATGAATGCCCCAGCGGATAAGTTCTACTAGTTCATCGGTCATGATATAAGATACTGCATCATCTACCGTATTGCCTGACATGATAGATAATACGGAATGGCCGATACCGCGTTCAAGCATACGCAGGTCGCCAATCGTTAAATATAACGGATACTGCTTATCTTTTATCTGTATCGTAATCTGTTCTTTCATGGATATCTTCCTTCCTATAATAAAATAAGGACGTCATATAGACGTCCTTATCATTTTGTTTTTTATGCAGAAACGGTGGCTTTTACCGCTACTTCTACATCGGCGGTCAGCTTAACATTAAGCGTAAATGCCGCTTTCTTCTTTGTCAAATATTCTTTTTTGATTGTCAGTGTGCCCTTACTATATGTGTAATCCACATCCTGTGTCAGCTGATCGCCATCGCTCGTTGCAATAGAACGCGGGAATGCGTTCGTTGGCGTAATATTGACCGTAGCGTCTTTTGCGCTGGCAGAACTAAAGGTAATCGTCGGCGATGCGATAGTCGGCGTGCCGACTGTCTGTACGTCGCTGATAGCGCCCTTGCCTTCCAGCGTAATTTTCAGCGTCGACACGCCGTTATAGCTATGGTCTTCATCAAGCTGGGTAATCGTTGCCCAGCCGGTACGATACGAGCCGTCCGGATATTCCTGACGGATGAAAACAGGCTTACGGTGTGTGTAGCAGTAATCAACGATTTCATATGCGTTATCATTCAGGATGAATAATCCTTCGTAACTCATCGACCACGACAGCATACCGGGCAGTTTGTCAGAAAAGTCCCCACTGTCCTTGCTAGTGGCGTCGATGCTATCGGCCTTACGGGAAAGCGGGTTGTTACGCTGGCCGCCCAGCAGTAAGAATTCGTTCTGATCGGTAGATTTACCAATCAGAAGCAGAGTATCTTTCCCGGCGACGGCTTTGATGTTATCGTCCATTACGGGAAGGTTGCTGATTTGTTCCTCTGTTAATGCCATATTCTACCTCCTAATTCAACTGTTCTACGAGATATTCGACCTGGATAACACCATGATAGGCCTTATCGCCATTCTCATAGAGTTCCCCGGTCGTCTGATAGAGAGAGATGATCGCCGTTCCCACCTGCCGGAAGCCATCCATGGATAGCTGATATTTCGTCAGCAGGGTAACGACGTCGTTCATAATACTATTTACTTCTTTTTTGCCCTTCTGGGCACTCCAGATATGGAGCTGTTGCGACACCTGATGCATTACGACCGTTTTGTTTTCTTCGGCCGGGGCGCCGTGGAATTCGCCCAGCCAGATATACGGCATGATTTCCGTACCATCAGGGATGCTGTCATAGACAGGAATCGTCTGCCCCTTGTGCAGGAGCTGATATAACCCTTTTTGTATTTCGTTGAACGGGATTCTACTTATCATGGCCTACTGCCTCCTTGACAGCACGTTCCAGCTCTGGCCGTACGGCGTCCATTGCTGGTTTCATGAACGGATGCGCCGCCCGTTGCGGAATAATGGCATGTGCCGCGAACCATCCTTCTGCTCCCGGATGCAGGGCCTTTTTCCGTGTCGGGATTACAACCGACCCGGCTGCACCGAATTCAATGATATGGGCGATGTGGTCCATGGCCTTAACGTAGCCCTGCAGGCCGTGCGGTGTTGTCCGGAATTCCTGTTTGATGCTACCGGCCAGTTTTCCGGTTTTCTTTGGTACACGGGATACGGCGCCCTCGAACACACGCCCTGTCATGTCGCGAATGACACCATCAAGGCGTTGCCGGGTAGCAGCGTCGTATTTCGTGATATCTCCCAGTGCTTTTTTGACCTCGGCCGTGATGTTCGTCGAGACCCAGAACGATTTAGCCATTATGCACCACCGCCTGACAGGTAAGCGTCATATTTCGCGTACCGGACATATCAATATGCAGGATTTTGTACCGCTGTCCCTCGTATGTAACAATATCATTGGCATTAACGACACGTTTACGGATAACAAATCCCTGCGTGATGATAGATGCCGGCCCGCCTCCCGATGTCTGTTCAGCGAAATGTGGTTTAGCCATATACGCCCAGACCGTTACCTGTACAGGATGGCCGCGATCAATATAGGTACCGCCCTGGCCATCATCCTGTTCTGGATACGACAGAATCGTAATGCGCCGGTTCAAATCGCCCGACCGTAATTCGCCATAGCTATTATAGTTCATGGCGTGTCACCTGCCGTCTGGCTCAGCCGCAGCTGATGGATGAACCCATTGAGCATCAGCCCTGTATTTTCAGAAAGGTTGGTCAGCAGGTCGGGCTGATCCATCATTTTAGCAACATAACTGATGATTACCTGCCGATACAGGGCGTTGTTATAATCTTTTTCTACGCCTGCATTGCTCAAGTAAATTTCAGCCGCCGCTTGCAGGTCCTGCGCGTTCTGCAATTCTTCATTGCTGTCGATATGGAGCAGACGTTTCAGATCATCTGCTGGAAATGTTGAATCAGCCACCTGCCGTCACCTCCTTTCTAAGTTGTTGCTTTCCGTTTGATACGGAGGAAGCCGTTATAAACGGTAACGTTACCGCCAGCATAAACATCGCCACGGTTGCAGATCATGCCTTCCTTGAACTTATACTGGTCGGACTGAGCAACTTCGATGTCGGCAAACGTTGCGATAGTGTAATTCGAGAGAGAACCGTAAGCCATGCAGTAATCGGCCGTCTTCTTAGTAGAGTCAGTCAGCTGGTTGCAGGCACTGTTGATAATGTACGGAATACCGTTGATAGTGCCCGTATTGCCCTGGCTCTTGATATCGTAGAATTTCTGTTTTGTGGACGTACGAACGGAAGCAAATGCCAGAAGGTCGAGCTTGTTCAGGATGAGGACAGCCGCATCTTCGACGTCTTCCTTGCCGCCGTAGTTAAAGATAATCTGGTCAAGCGTCGTATCATCAATGCCAGGCAGCGTAAGATCCGTATTCGGGTCGATAGCTGTGGCCTTGTTGGAGAAGATGCCGACGAAGGAGTTGGTCGCACCGCTGCCGAGCAGGATTTCTTTCGTCATCTTCGCACGGATAGAGGTGCGGATAGCATTCTGTACATAACCAGCATAATCGGCGTTCGGCAGTTTCAGCATTTCACGGGAAATTTCGCTGTATGCAGTAATCTTCGATTTCGTCATAGCAGCCTTACCGAACGTTACATCCGTATCAGATGCCGCAGCCCCTTCAGCCGTATATGCCCCATCGGGGATATCGATGCGATACGGTTCTTCATACGATTCGCCGCCATTGAGGTTGACATGTTTTACACGGTCCACCAAGGACGACACGGTATTAAATCCTTCGTTGATTGTAGAGCTGTCGAATGTAGGAACGATAATCGTCGGTGTAGACGTCAGGATGGAACGTTTTTCATGCGGGAACAGACCTTCTGCGGCAAAACGGACAACCGTACCGCGCTGTTTAAGGTTGGCACCGCGCTGTTCCATTTCCGCCCGCGCATCCTGTTCACGCTGTTCGTTGGAAACAGGAGCTTTCATAGCTCCTGCCGGAACGTTGGCGCGTTTTTCGGCTTCTTCGTTCACAGCTGCAGTACGGTCATCAACGACCGGTTCCGGCTGTTTAGCGGCACGTTCTTCAGCGGCCTGTACTTCTGCCTGTGCACTTCTCAGCGTATCAATCTGTTCGCGGCATGCCTGGATGTCGTGATTAATCGAGCGAAGTTCGTTTACATCTTCCGACGCTTCCGAGCGTTTCACAAGCTCTGCCATGCGCTGCTCTAATTCAGTGATTTTCTGTTTAAAATCCATGTGTATACCCTCCTGCTAAAATACGATTCTTCAATTTATATGCATCACGCAGTTCGCTATCCAGCGATTCATTGGCCCGGCTGTCCAGCCCTGCTTTGGCCCTGGCGCTCTCCAGCGCTTCTCTGGCACTTTCCAGTACCATCTGTTCGGACCGCGCGTTGATGTCGGTATCTTTATAAGCGGGGAATGTAACCGCGCTTATTTCAAACACTTTCGAAATTTTAAGGATGTGCCGTGTCGGCATATCCTGGTCCAGGTCGGTCCAGCGGTCTTCCTGGATACGGAAACAATAACTCATTCCGTCAATGTCGCCGCGCTGAATAGCGGAATAGAGCTGACGTGCTTCTGGATTATTCTCAGTATCGACGGATGCGGTAAATGCCAAACCAACGTTATCAATAGTAAGTGTCAGCGTGCTGTTTCCGTTATTATTGCGACTCCGCGCCAGCGGAATCTTACGGGAGTCGTGATTAACAATAAACGGTACGTCCGTCAGGTCACAACCATCAAATGCCCCCGGCTCAATAATTTCATGGAACCAGTCTCCAATATCCGTCTGCCGGTTATATACAGCGGCATGACCATCAATAATCCGTTCACCTGGCTCGCCATCGCCGCCTGAACGGATTTCGGCTCTCAGGTTCTCGATTCCGAACCAGCGCCATTCAAACGCCTTTTTCTTCAGTTCATCAATCTTTGGATTTGCCATCTGGTTTTTCTCCCCCTTTAGTATTCAAATACAACTGATAGCTATCAACAAGATTCTGATTGACGTAATTCAGACTCTGCAGACGACGGTCGCCACCCTCGAACGGTGGCATACCGAACATCGCGCCTATCTGATTCAGCGTCAGAACACCGGTATCATGAGCGATTTTAGCCAGCTCGATCTTCCCATTCGTTGACAGGTGACTCAGCTGATTATAATAACACCGTACGCGGTGCCCCACGTCCTGTTCCCGTTGCGTAAATAGCGCCGCTGAGAACGCCTGTTCGATTTCTATAATGGATTCCTCGACACAAGACTGATAAAACGCGTCCTGCTGGTCGCCGGTATAATCACCGGACAAAACCGCCTCAGATATGCCATATTTTTCACGGATATCCGATTTCAGAAAATTAAGCGTTGTTTCCGGGATGACCGGAACGGCATTATTAATCGGCACATATTCGCCAGCCAGATCCATGGCCACGACGCCGCTTTTTGACTGATGGATATGAGATTCAAAGTCTTCCATGGATTTCTGCAATTTATCGTTGGCGATAACCGTCTTGTTGATAAGCACCCCGCGTATCTGCAATGCACTAATAATGCTCTTTGCAACACCCTGTTTCGCCTCATCAAGCACAGACAGCGTCTGCAGGGTATCCCTGTCGTCAGCAAGACCTAAATCATCGCCGCCGCAAAGAATCGTATTCGTACCGCGCCGCCAACAGAGATGGATAAGGTCTCCCAGCGGAACCGTATCCGTCGTCCCGTCATGCCACCAGAATTTGACGTACCATGTACCATCGTCTACCGGCCCCATCTCGACGCTCTGCGGATTCAGTGGATACATAGCTGTATAATAACGATGCACAGCCCCTTTATTGTCCGTGATTTCGTACCATTCCGGGAAAATCCAGCAGTGACGGGTCTTCATTTTTAGCCATTGCACACATTCCAGGAAATCCTTGGTGGTCTGCAACGGGTTCGGCCGGAACCGGAACAAACGGGAAATATCATCATTCTGTGGCTGTACCGCATCATTCGTGTCAATAACGGATACGATTTTGATTTTCCCTACTTCTTTCGCTACGCGGTTGATGCAGTTATTCACAAGATCCGATAAGTAGATATCCCTGCCGAATTGTTTCATGACTGCGATATTTCCGGTATAGATGGATGTCATGAGTTGATCGTTCCGGTGTTTCTGGTATTTAGTTAACAGGGTAGAAAAAAATTTCAGCACCGGATGTCACCTCCTGCGGGTTCCGGAATAATCAATTTCTGTTGTTCGTGATATTCTGATTTAAATCGTCCGTAAGCGGCATAGGCAATAATAAATCCCAGCGCCCCGTCAATGCGGTTCTTTGACTGGCCGTATACCTTAACCGGCATCATCTGGCTGAGATTGTTCATTTTAAATGCCGTATTAGACAAACACCATTTATCGATAGGGTTGTTATTATAGTTTAACGTTTTACGTTTGAGGTCGCTTTCTAATGCAGACATGGGATTCGACAAAGACAAATAGTCCATAATGATACGCTCAAGGACTTCCTCACCGAAATATTCACCGATGATTTTCTTGAAGTCCTTAGCGTGCCAGTTGTCGTATCCGATTTTAAACGGTATAGCGTGATATTGTTCATACAGCGACAGGAACCAATCGGCGACCATTCTTGCATCGACTTCCGACCCCGGGCAGATAGTAACAAGACCCTGACGCGCCCATTCCCGGTAATCACGTTTTTCCGGATTGAGTGCCTGCTCGCTGTCGGTATCCAGTGCACTTGCCTTGATTTCCGGAATGAAATACATGGACAGCGTTCGTTTCTTCCGCGTCCACGGATCAACGAACAACGCCTTGGCGCTGCACAAATCGGTCGTTTCAGCGAAATCAAGGGAGCCGATATAATACTGTTCGTCGATTTCTTCCGGCTCGAATGTCTGTTCATTCTGGATAGTAGCCGTATCAAGCCATGCCGCCGCAACGCTCTGTTTGATATTGAAATCCTTGGCCAGCACGAAAGCCCGCGTCTTCCGGTTCGTCCGAGCTTCATCGACCATCTGACGAAGGAAGGACCATTTCTTAATTGTTCCCAACCCGGGATTCGCTTTATACCAGGACTGTTCGTCCTGGAACACTTCCATCTCGGTATCCTGCTGATATAGGAATATCAGCCATCTGGGCATATCGACGTCGCCCGTTAATACCTGTCTTGCAAGCCGCAATCGTTCATCAAGATATCCATCTTCTGTAAATCCTTCTGTCGTAATTTCAATATAAAGCGGCTCGTCTTGTGTAGACAAAGCCTGACGGATAGGCATGACCAGCGTATTATCCTGCATTTCATGGACTTCATCGACGACCCCGATGGAAATATTCTTCCCTTCCTTGGCGCTCTGCCGGGCCGACAGTTTTTTAATGGTTCCTTTATTCTGTCGGCTGAATTTTCCCCGCGCATGCTTCTGCCTCTGATTTCCCCAGAATATACCTTTCTGATTCTTATGGGTACACCGCGACAGTTTCGGCGATTCTTCGCGCATGTCGTTCGTGTTTTGGAACAGCAGGTCGGCCTGGTCAAAATCGTTAGATCCGAACAAAATATTGCCGCCCATTGGACCGCACACCCATTCAGCTAATGATATCGCTGACGCCAGTGGCGTCTTACCATTTTTTCTGGCTTCTATTAACAGCACATCCTGATATTTACGCACCCACCGCCTAAGTTCTTCGTCATAGATATGTGGCGCGAAAATCGCCTCAATGATGGCCTTCTGAAATAATTCAAGTTTAAACGGCTTACCTGCAAACGGCGCCTGGCCATGTCGCAATTCGTGCTCAATGAAAGCAATACGTTTATTCGATGCATCGTAATCCATGCGCACGTCGTTGTTATGTATATTATTCATAAGCAGGTTTAGCTCTGCCTTAATATATCGCCCGGCAATGATATCTCCCGATTTGATTTTTTCGTAGTATTCCTGTATATAACTCATTCGTACTCGTCAAGTCCAAGGTCTTCATCCTCAACTGACCGGCCGAGAATACCAGCCAGTTTAAAAATAATATTCGTATAATTCGCCCGCACCTTTGGGAGCATCCGAGATACGGGCAGTTCTTTCTGGCGTAGCGGATTATTTGGATCTATTTTTACCAGACCAGTTTTATCTACAATTTCATGGAGCCGGTCCAGTTCGACACGTAAACGGGCCGCTTCTGCAATCGCTCCATCTACCAGCGCCAGCTGATTTTCATCTACGCCATCGAAAAGTTTTTTGATTCTCTCGTACTCTTCTCCTATTTCCATCAATCTTGCCTCCATTTTCAAAACGTCATCAGAAAAGTCAAAATTTTGGTACAGATGAAAAAAGAGTTCCCTCCACGGTTCAGATTTTTTGCGATTTTTCTTCTGACCCGGGGGGCGGTCCATCGAATTCATCGAACCACCGCTGGATATACCCAGCCCATTCGCCTGCCAGTGTTCCCCGCGCTCGTTTAGCATTGAGGATACATATATCATATGGCTCATAGCACAAGATACATTCGGCTCCTAACCGTACTGCCAGTTCGTCCCGCTCCAGCTGATGCGGAAACCCACCGATGATGTAGGCGTCACCCCAGTGCCCGACACGCCTGGCAATCTGGTCATACAGCAGTCTGCGAATGCCGAATACATTAGCCTTTAACTGATCCGGCTTATCATATAACGCACACCCAGACACCGCCTGATATAACAGGTCCATATCGACGACGAGGTCGCCGCGATGCATCATCTGCCGAACCAACGTTGTTTTGCCGCTGCATGGCGGACCATACACTATATATATACGATGGACGCCCTTGCCAAACCGCTTATGAGCGGCATTGTGGCAGTCGAAGCAGATGAGCTCGACGTTATCAGGATTAAGGGCAATAGACGCATCGTGTACCGTGTCCGGTGTTAGTTCCTTGATATGATGCGCGATGAGCTTCGAGGTGTCGAACAGATAATCCTTATGGCAGACAGGACATACCGTCCCGCGCTCCTGAATGAGAGCCCGTCGCAGTGCGCGCCACGCTTCTGATTTGTAGAATTGTACCGCCCATGACTGTGCCATTAGAACTCTTTCGCCTCGACTTCCCGTTTACGCAGTTCGATATTAGCCTTATCTACTGCCTGTTTGTGCGTATCAGCGTCCGACTGGCCCAGATAGTTCTTGCCGAGGAAAATGGCCATAGCCGCCGATTTCTCCGCCAGGTGGAGCTGTATACGCCTGAGACTGGCCTTCCCGCCTTCTCGTTTTTCTTTGTAAGTTTCGGAGAATGTTTTTCCATATGTACGTTTGCACCAGTTGCTTAACGTCTTATCACTGGTTCCAAACCACGAACAGATTTCTTTTTCTGTACAGAACATCTGACAGAGCTTTTCGAACTGTTCTTTATCGAATTCTTTCCGGGGCATTGCCATGGTCATCACCTCCCTGCGATGGATATAAAAAAGGACATCCGATTGGATGTCCTTATAGGTAGAGAAAAACGGAGGCGTTTCATTTTTCATCTTTTCCTAGTTTATATTATACTACGTTTCCGCGTCTCATGGAGTCCCAATTTGTCCCAACTTATGATAATACGGAGTGAACTCCTGGATAGCCGCCATACGCATACGATAGAACTGAGACCGGGACACATGCATATCGTCTGCTACCTCGTGGATATCCCGACCACGGACGTAGACAGCAATCAGCAGTTCCTGCCCGATGCCATCCGGCATGGTCCGTATCAGCCGCCTCGCTACTGCGCGCCGGTTAATGAGTTCGTCCCACTCCCGCTCGATTTCAGCTATGATATCATCAAGACGTGCAATCTTATCGGCAATATCGGCGGTATGCGTTCCACTGACGTGGTCCTTGCTATAGTCAATAGCCTGGATAGAACATATATCCTGCTCGACACAGGCACGTTCCTTTTCCTTCATCCGGAGCCGTACATCCAGTCGACGGATGGATTCCAGATATTCTGTAGCTGTCATTCATCGTCCCCCTTGAAATACCGGATGAGCATATCCATATATTCTCTTGCTTTTTCCAGGTCTTGTACCATGTCGCCTTTCCGCGGATACCGGTACAGATATTTAATAATATTACCAATACAGTATCCTTCATAACCGTCCGAGCCATCGGTCATAGCGCTAATAATCGTCAAGCATTCTTCGCCACGCCATGTATAATGGTCTGGATGATGAACTGGTTCTGTCATATTATCACCCCCTGTGTCTCATAAAATCACGAATGGTAAATACCAGCCATATCGTTGCGGCCGACCAGACGGCAAACAGCGCGCCGGCAATTAGCATAAAAACCATTAATGTCATACGCTATCACCTCTTAGTTTTGCCATATACATACCGTAAGAAATGCCAAGCTCACGGGATTTGCGAATATGCTCGTCTAGTCTGGAACCAGAATGAACTTTTCGCTGTTGTTTTGCCTGCCGATAATACGCTTCTTTCTGACGAATATTACTCCCAATATGATAGCATACCTGGCCGCAGTATTTTTTGCGTCCTCGTACACGGGAACCGCATACCGGGCATCTGCCGGGTATGGGATTCCAGATACGCCGTGCGATTTCGTTCTCGCATCGCTCACATAGATTGCTATTTGGCATAGCGGACGCGCCACAAACAACGCATGCTTTACTCATCAAGTATCACCTCACAATGGACGACCGACCCGTCTGCCGTGTCACAGGTATACCTAATGACCGTAATATCCGGACCAAACGGATGTCCGTCCATGAAAACGGCTACCCGCTTCAGCTTATTTGTAACTGCCACCGTATGCCCGTACGCATCTGTCACAACATAATAGGTTTTCCGTTGGCTCATTTCGATTTCCTCCGTTTCCCCGTAACACTTAGATATTTCTGCTCGATGCAGTAATCGTTGCAGTCATGTTCGGCCTGTGCGCCTTTGTAGCGCCAGGGGAATTTCCGGCGTCTGGCCGCCTGCTCCTTTCGGTCCGCTTCCATTTCTTCTGGTGTCATTTGGCGAGTAATACACTCGCCAGGTTTATAGTAATTTTTCATGGCTCCCACTCTCCCGCTGCGACATTTGCCAACGCTTTAATAGCAAGCTGATTGACCGTCATGCCTTTCTTTTCGGCTACTGTATCCAGCCGCTGATATAAATCGTCCGTTGCTACCAGCCGTATGATGCGGCGCATCTTCTTGTCAGCTTCTTCCGCATCATATTGAGACCGCGGGCCGTATAGCTTTTCGTATTTTCGTTCGTCGAAGTCACAGGCCATAAACCGTGTCAGTTCGTCCCATGAAACTGTTACGTTGACGCACGACGCTATCCGGTTGATTTTATCGAACGCCTGCTGGCACCGCTTGACTCCGAACCCGAATTCATCATGTAAGGCATTCATAACGATCACGATCATATAATCCAGTGCCTGCGCCGTTATCTGGTCTTTTATCGTAGCCAGATATTTATTGAATTGCTCCTGATCTTCCAGCGAGCGGACACTATGCCGGCCTTTCAATCCCCGATATACATCACTTTCGATTCCGCCGCCTAATAACGGATGTGGCTGTTTGTTGAATCGCTTCTTTGCTCGTGCGGCATATCCCATACTATATACTCCTTTCTATTTCCAACTGACGATATATGGGTCGCAATGATCCGTTGGCGTAACCTCATATCCCAAGTCTTTTAGTATCTTTATTTTTTTTTCACGGCGTCCACCCAGCGCAATCCTGGTATCGAATTCTCCCCGGTCAGCCGCTTCCTTGATTTGTTCCATAACATAGGCCATTTCTCGTAGTTCACTATATGTTTTCATTTCCACAGCAGTGTATGTTTTTATCATTCTTTGCCCCTTTTCTGTGCCATGCGAGCACTTTCAGTAATCGGCACGGATGCTTCGGTCGGCAGATAGATAACCTGGTTCGATGTTTTTTCGATGGCTTCGACCCATTTTTGTTCCATAGCTTCCGGATACTGCCGAATACTTTCGCCTAAAATCCTATTGGCTTCGGCCTGCTTGCTGGCTTCTTCATATATCTTGTCTAAAAACTTTCTCGTCTCTTCCTGACTAGAGATATGTTCCAGCACCGTGATGGCCATGTTTTTCGCCCCAATATATGCACCGTAATCAAATGCTGTGAAATCGTCTTTGTGTCCTGCCAATGCCGCTTTTTTCGTTCTCAGCGTCGTGATGCAGTGGTCTAACAGCACGTCATGCATGGCGTTGATGAGATTAGTTTTGTCCATACGTATCACCTCGCCTTTTAGCCGATTTCTGGAAATAGTTCAAATCTTTCATTATGTTTAACCATCCATCGAATCAATGATGTCGTACGCCGCGTTAAATTCATTTGGTCCGGCTATTGTAAATACGCCTTTTGGACTGGCAAGTAAATACTTGTCTCTATATAACGTCAGAAGTTGAGCAACATCAATACCATACCACCCCTCACCTGCGATGCGAATTGTGAGGCTACCTTCTTTCTGCTTGCATTCAGCGCGACTTTTCTTGCCACCAACGGTTACAGATATTCCATACCCGCATTTAGCGGAGACTATATAAATAATTCTTGCAATACTGCTCACGCTTCCGTCATACTGTGTAGCAAACGTCGCGTCTTCCGGTTTCTGCACTTCGTATATCATGCTTATACCTCCTTCAGTCTTTCATCAATCTTTTCTTTCAGCTGTATCCAGCGCTTGTCTATATCTGCATACAAGCTATGATAAAACCGGTTTTCTTCACCTATGTCCCGGCTCATAATAGACAGATACTTCTTGTCCATAAGTGGTATCTTCCGCTCTATGTATTCGATTGTCAGTCCTACAATATAGCTATTGCGTGTTAACGCATAGCGTAAAGCGGATACCAGCATTTGTTGAAAGTCATCATCCATTGGTACTTGATACATTCGTTGTCACCTCCATGGTATTTTATAGCAATGCATTAAATATACTTTCGAAAATTGGTACAGGTATTGAGTTACCGGCCTGCTTATACAGCGCTCGTCTGGAGTTGACGCCCGCGGCCGCTTCAAAATCTTCGTCGCTGTATCCTTGTAGCCGCCAACATTCTTTTTCAGTCAAGTATCTGTATTTTCCATTACCTATGGGGAAACACCCACTTCCCGGCGCTCTGTCTGGTCGTTCTGTGATTGTGTAGCAGAAATCTTTAATGATAGGTAGCCGCTTGATAGTTCCTTTTTTCCCGATTGCTCGTAACATGCTGGGCGCCTTGACGGTATAAAAATCGTCCACCTGGCCACTCTCTAAGTAATTAGCAATGGGTTGCATCGGCTTCCGTTCGAGTGTATCAAAGTCAAAATCTTGACCGCCCAACACCGATATGGTGAATATTCGCTGTCTGGCTTGAGGTAGGCCGAAGTCTCTAGCATCCAACATGCTAAAGTTGCTTGTGTAGCCCAGCTTTTTCAGCTCATCCATGTACCGCTCATGGTTATGCACCATGTAGCGACTTCTTACATTCTTCACATTTTCCCAGATAATAACCTTGGGACGCCATAATCCCATGTTTTTAACGATATTCAGCGTTTCCCACATGAGCGACGATCGAGTGCCACTCCCTGGGTCTGCCCCTTTTTGACGCCCTGCAATAGAGAAGTCCTGACAGGGGCTGCCGTGAATAAGGATATCAGGCTTTAAGTTCCATCCGCGGACGTCCTGCGTTTTATATGGAAGTTCGCTATTGAATATGGCATTGTAGCTACGCACTGCTTTTTCGTCGATTTCTACGTAATCTATCGCTTTTACGGGAATACCTAAATTCCGCAATGCAACTCTAGGGCTGCCGATTCCGCCAAACAATTCTAATATTTTCAGCAATCAAATCACCTGTTATTTCTCTCTATGTTGTGTTTCATGCACTATGCCATCGAATTCCATTTCATAATCTGATAGTTTCGTTGCTCTGCGTGCCCTTGCCTGGAATTCTTCGATATCCGTAATTTTATAAACACCTGATGTGTATCCATGCTTGTCTTCCCATTTTCTGTATGCGTTAGTAAGCATCTCTTCCAGTTCATAGATATCATCAACAGTCGCGTTATCAATTAAATCAAATGGGAGTTTTGTGTCTGCTTTTTTCGCCTCATTGGCTTCATCAAGCCGTATCTGGTCAATAACCTGTGCTGCATCAACGGTGGGTATGTATTCGTTAATCCGTCCGATAAATACCCGTTCTGTCTCATCTATTTCTGCATCTTCCATCGCCGCTTTTAGCGCATCTTCTTTTGATACGTATTGAAAAGGCAGAAAACTCAGTTCGTTATCAAGGGAATATGTCCACCACGGTGTTTTTTCCCACATGCTATTCACCTCTCTTTTTTGCAGACTGTATTTCCAGCTCTGGGTATTCCATTACGGTCTTTATCGCATCGGCGACGAGTGCGCACACCATTTCATCAACGTGCTTATCTCCGCTCCAACGGTTCCAGTCCTTTTTGTACCGGTATAATCCCTCGTCAATCATTTCTTCGATTGAGTCGGTATCTGATATATCTTCCAGATACACCTCGTTTTTATCGTCGAACTCTTCCCGTATGTGTTCGTTTACAATTTGTCTCCCTGATATTTTAAAATTCAGTTCCCGGATTAAATTAATAAACGAAAGTTTGTCTTCCACGATGTATTCCGGATTTGTTCCCTTTGTGTAATCCCTGAACGACTTCTTAATCTGCTCCCTGAAGCCTTCCCAAAACTCAAACTGATGGAATTCACTCATATCATGCGGGAAAATCGTAATCGCAATACCCCGTGGAAATTGCAAAATGTATCTTTCTGCCATCATGTTATTCGCCTCCGCCGTTAATTACGTGATAAGCTATGTTGCCGGCCGCTTCGTCTATCTCATGTAAGAAAGCTTCCACCTCGTCAGGAGGATTTCCATGTAATACAAGACGCGCGAACAACTTTGTAGTGTCGTATACCTCTTTCGCCTCTGTTGCTGATTCAACAGTACCTTCTCGATTTAAGTAATAGAGATACGCGAGTAATCTGTCATGGATATCTTTTAATTCTTCTTCTGTAATCGTTTCTCCACCTATTTTCATATCTGTATTCTCCTATACCAACCACCCGGCCGGACACCGTTCTGCTGACGGTTCACCGGCCATTAATGCGCATTTATGTGGCGTGTTAAAAATGCAGTTTTGGCATCCTCCGTCGGTATCATTTAGCATGTAATCACAATACATTTTGATTCTTTTAGCATATAACAGTAATTCTTCTTCGCCCGCTGTCATATTTTTCATGGTTTCCTCCTCAATACACAAACACGGCATTTCTTCGCCTCTCAGCTTGTAGCACGCATGGCTGAGGGCGCATGTATCACACGTGTGTTCTACGCAATATCTAATGATCGTCATTGCCGCGTGCCTGGCCTCTACGTCAGTTATCATATATGTTATACCCCTCTATTAATTTACTCAGTCTGGTTAGTTCGGCACGCAGTATCCGTATCCTATCCATCGCGGCCGTACGCGTACAGCAGTGTGCAGGCCACTCAGGCTGGAAATTTTTATATATCGCATCATCGGTATCCCTACACAGACGGTCTGTCATCAACCGGATTAATCGTAATTGCTCAATCAGTTCTTCTTGCTTCATCATTCTATTCACCTACCCTACTGTTCTATATCCCGTCCGGTTTTAATTTTTCCGGACATTAACTCTGGCAACGTTGCATCTCGCATCTCTGCCAGCAACATATTTTCTCGTTGATTTAGTGCTGTTTTAGCATCGGTATATCTTTTACCGTATTCACATTCAATAATGTCACTAATTGTGATGTGGCATCTTTAAGTTCCGTTTACTTCCACCTTTCAAAATATTATGCTATCCCATCGTCTATTCGTCATATACTCCTTTCCTGTTGCACAATCGCTATAACCATATCGAGTGATATCCCGTCCCTGGCTGCCCGCCGCTGTAACAATGCTCGGGTCATGCCGTAACTCATATGAATAAACCGGCCGATTCGTTCGATTGCGTCTATCCGGTCACCATGTTTATATTTACGCATTCTCCCGGCTTTTTGTTTCTTTAATATTTCCCCAGAGTGAGCTTTGTAATATTTGCGCGCCAGGACCGAATGAGCAATGTTATAGCAACGGTTACTACAATATTTATACTTTTTGGATGGAATACCACATATAGGACATGTACCGTTTTTTGGCTTCTGAATATCGCGGAGTATACGTTGGAAACAGACGGGACATATTGTTGCATTGTTCTTTGATTCGAATTCTTTGTTGCAAGCCACACATATCATTTTCGTCTCCTCCGTTTCTTGCTCTGTTCTGATTTTTTCAGCATTAGTTTCGCAATTTGGATACCTGCTTTCGTGTACTCCGGATTATCGAATTGCAAGTGTTTTTGGCACATTCTGGCGTGTTCGGCCCGCGTAATCAATGCCAGATTATTCAGAGAGCAGTTCTGTTTATTTCTGTCTAAAAATATCAGGCAGTACCCAGGCGGAATTGGTCCGTATGCCTGCTCCCATATCCACCGGTGTTTCAGTATCATATATTTCTCTCCCGGCGGCTTGATATGCACATAGCCATCTATATCAACCGATTCATAATTTTCCGGTCTCGTATTATGTGGCATGTGGCCGGGCCGGAACTGAGTAGATCTGCCGCCGGTGCAGCATCCTTTCATTCCTTTGTTCCATGGTACGTTTCCTTTCTTAAATTGTCCGGTAAGCCCGGAATTCATTTTGTACCGGTTACGCATATTCTTTACCTGGTCAAGCGTCATATAGACCCCGAACTGTTCCAGTATCTGTTTCTGCTGATCCTCGTAAGACAAGCCATGACAGTGGTCTTTAAGCCATTGATACTGCTCTTTCGACAGCAGCGGGGCACCGACCCCTGTCTTAAGTCCCAGGTGATATAAGTAATGCGACACCCGGGATGGCGGTATGGCGTAGCCGAAGCGCTGGGTCATCTCAGCGGCGAGGTCTTTCGGCCAGCGGCCTTTATAGTTAGCTTGCAACCACAGAGCCTCGGCGCTGTTCTTGCGCCAGATCTTAGTCATCGTCGTCATCTCCTGTCATGAGCATCTTCGGCGCTTCGGAGTCTTTTCGGTACATACCGTCGCTCCGGGCAAGGGCAGCCTTGAGTACCAGGTTTCCCGTTGCAATGATGGATTGACTGACATCAATAACCGCATCAGTTTTACGGATTTCTTCGTCCAGTTTTTCTCCCGTCAGGTTTGGATTATCGAGCGCACGCAATCGCTGGAAAAGAATGTCATTAAGTTCGCCTAAATCGTTTCTCATGCCTGCCTCCTATAGTTCTTCTATCTGCTTCAGTGTATCTGCAACATCGTTTTTGTCCAGCCAGCCAATCACGTCGTTTGTTATCGGCGTCCTATAATTAATTTTCCCGTCCTTCAGGACTGCCAGTTCATAGAATCCTTCCGGCCCTCCGTATGAAAGGTGGTTCCTGATGACGCTTGCCCCGTAGCCGTTCTCAAATTGGAAAATGTATCGTTCGTTCCCCCAGTCTGACCGGCTTACTTGCGGCAGGTATTTCCCGAATTTCATGCGATCATCTCCCTGTGCTGCCAAAACCTCCGCTTCCACGCTGTGTTTCTGTCAGCGTATCCACTTCCTTGAATTCGATTTCAACGTTCTTTTCTATGAGTCCCTGCATAAACCGTTCGCCTTTCTCGATGATTTCCGGCAAATCGCCGACATTGTCGAACAGCCCTTTGACTTCTCCCCTGTAACTTGCGTCTATAATGCCTACACAATTGGATTGTCTCAATTTCCGATGCGCTCCGTAGCTCGACCGCATGAACAGCTTCATGTGATAACCTTTTGGGATTTCAAACGCTACCCCGGTCCCAACTAACACTCCCGTTTCTCCCGGATAGACGACTACTTTTTCCGGTGCGTAAAAATCGAAACATGCGTTTCCCTCTGTGATGAGTGGTAACTTCACGTCTTCCTTTCCGTAATTGTCTAACCATTTCTTAATCCGTACCTGCATACTTGTCTCTACTCCTTTCTAATGCGCGAATTTTGCCGCTTTTGGACGTTTTGGGCTTGTGCCCATAGGTTTTCATGCCGCGTGGTTTGCAAGTCCTGTCATCGGCGCATACGGGCACCTCTTTGCCATCTGACAGAACGACGTAATGACAGAAACCTGCAATCGGCTTTCCGCAATAATAACAGTGCTTCATGGTTCCACCGCCTCAGAATGGGATTTCTTCCTGTACCTGCTGGCCCATCTGGTTAAATCCGCTTTCCGTTTCCACTTATCCATGATTCATCTCCCCGAGTTTTTTCAACACATCAACCAACGTTGAACTGTATAGTGCCAATCCTTTGCGCATTTCCTCGTATTCCCGGTGCGACTTGAATCCATGACCGCCGATAATCGGGCGGATGGCGTATCCATACTTTGCATCCGGGATCAATTCGCACCCAGATCCGCGCAGGAAGCACAACACATCAGCCAGGTTCTGGTTTTTCAGCGCCGCCAGAGTGAACAGTTGTTCCCATAAGGCCGAATCCCGAGGATGGAACTGTTTAAAATCGTCCGTATATTCCATGACAGGCCAGTTTTCCGGATTGTGGAAATGTTCCGCCCGTTCGACAAGCGTTTTTACGGCCCTCTGCGTTTCTTTGTCGTTATATAGCGGACCCTGCCGGTCCCAGTCGTTCAGTACGTCCCGGAATGCATCTCTAATATCCATGGCGTTCACCTCGCACGATTTCAAGCGCTTCCGTACTGTTGTGAGCAACTCCTGCCCGAATGCCTCGTGCCGTCATGGCATCCAGGAACCGTTTCTGCTCGTTCCTGATGCGGCCGTACGGCGCCTTGACCTCGATAAAAAATATATATCCTGCTGTATCGACTCCGAACAGATCTGGGAATCCTTTGGGAAGGCCTGTATCGAACCATCGGCCGTCTTTCATCCGGACCTTTCCGACGTTCGCCCGGAATATGAGATTACCCGCGGCGGACACATCCATTCGGATCTGATTCATAATATCCGTTTCAGTCATGCTCTCATCCCCATTCTGTACAACATGTACATATATTTCGATGGTATTGGTATCTGTAGTTCAACAGCTTTATGCAATGACCAGGCGAATTTATATTTTTTCGCCTTGCGGAACAGCTCCAGCTGGTCCCATGTCTGGCATTTATGGTAACTGTCGTATGGCTGGTGCGATATTTTCTGTAGCAGCATGTCTTTTACTTTCTGGTCCTGTTCCGTTTGTGTCTGTTTCAGTTCTGCTCCGCATTGCGAGCACCTCGTTGCCGTTGCACGAAGGACGGCGTAACAATTCGGACAGGTACGTACCCGGATTTCGTTTTTCGTTTTCCTTTTCTTCGTCTTTAGTGTCCATTCCCGTTTATCGTCCGGGAGTCCATGACGCAGGTAGTTCCCTACGTGGTCCAGGATAATAGCCGTTTTCCCCGGTTTGAATCGCATGGATCGCATGGACTGCTGTATATGTAGTGTCAGCGATTTCGTTGGCCGGAGCAGTACGACGGCCTCGCAGTCCGGCACATCAAATCCCTCGCCGAACAGGTCCACGTTGCAGACAACCTGTATGGTGCCATCACGGAATGCCTGCACCGCCTGTTCTCGTTCCCGTTTCGGTGTCGCGCCGTCCAGATGCACGGCCTGTATACCGATGGAACGGAAAGCGGCCGCTGTCTCCTTGCTTGCGGCAATGGATGCGCAGTAGACGATAGTTTGTTTGCCATCGGCATACCGCTTCCAGTTTTTTACGGTATCACCATAAATGACGTGCTGTTCCATCAGCTCTGCCAGTTCCTCTTTGACGTAATCACCGCGCCGGGTGTGCAGGCCCTTGGTATCTGCCAGCGTTACTCCGTAATATTCATAGGGCGACAAGTAATGATTCTGGATTAGCCATTCTGTGCTGACAGATTCAATCAGATCGTCGAACACGTCACCCAATCCGCCTTCATTCATCCGCTGCGGCGTCGCCGTAAATCCCAGGAGATAGGCGCCACAAAACGCGTCATAGATACGCCGGTACGTACGGGATAACGCATGATGCGCTTCGTCCTGCAGGATGACCGCCGGTTCCGGTATTTTTGCAATCCGGCGCGTTACCGTCTGGACCATGCCAATCTGGCAGAGTGCCATGTTGACACCCATAGAGCTAAACGTACGTTCTATCTGGTCGCACAGCTCCCGGCGATGTACCAGGAATAGGACCCGGTTGCCCTTATCCGTTGCGGATTTCGCAATGGCGGCTTGTATGACGGATTTACCGCCACCACATCCAAGTACGGCAACGATGTGCCGATGACCACATACCATCGACAGCTTTATTTTTCGCACTAATTCTTCCTGATACGGTCGTAATTTCATAATATCTTCCTTTTTATGTAAGACTCTTACCCAAAAACATACATTGCGGACCCCCCGCAAACCGCATGGTTAAGCGGTTTTTCAGAAAAAACTTACAAACTTACGTTTTTTACGCCGGGTGTCTACATATATATATAAATTAATTGGGATACGCGATTTTAATTGCGATACATAATATATATATTTTTATGTAAGATATGTAAGTTTGTAAGATATGTATTTATAAATGGCTCAACCATGCGGTTTTTCTAAACTTACCTAAAACTTACGTAACTTACCTTAAATCATTTTGATTTTAATATAATTTCCTTTGGCACCATATACGGTGGTTTGATGGACAAATCTTCCCTGACTGTTCAAAATCAGGAATCCCATGTCCTTCCATTTCTTTTTAACGGAATCGAAGTTGTATCCCATATTCTGCATTTCTCTGATTAGTACGGATTTATTGAACAACACGGTATCATCCGCCATGATGATGCCCCACACCTGTCCTGGATTTTCGTCCGGGCTTATGAACCGTGCCGCGTTTTCATTCACCAGATCAATAATCGAGCTGTACGCCCGCTGGGCCGTATCTACCGACTCCTTGGTCTTAAGATACGGAGCGACCTTTTCCGTGGCGATAGGGAACGTATTGGGCCAGAAAATACGGTTTGCCAGTTCGTCCGCTACCAGGAGTAGTGCCATAGACATAGCCAGTTTCTCCGTTGTATCGTACCGGCTTAGAAGGTTTCCAAACCGCGTGTTATATGCCTTCTTTATTTCGGCATCTTCCGGCAGAGATTCGATATATCTCTTCCCCGCCGTCCCGTAGTTGTGGCGAATAAAATCAACGACCCGGTTCCCATCGGTTACAAGTGGCGTCGTACATTCTATCTCGATCGTGCGGTTGTATACCCCGCCGCCGCTGCGTGGATTCGTTGCCGGTTCTTCCCCGGTGAACAGGAATGCGTTGCGCCATTCCATCCGTTTCTGGATTTCAGAGCCGCTGTTCATGCGTCCCCGGTTGATACCTTCTGTCAACTGCATGATGAGCTTGTCGTAATTCCCGTCCCGGGTCCGGATTGTCTGCAGTTCGTCCCCGAAAAACGGGATGTTGTGCAGAATATATGCTGATGTCATCAGAGCGTTCGGTGTGCTGTTGAGTGTCCGTGTTAGCGCACCCATAGACGGATTGCCCCAGATGCTAGCCGCCGCCATGAGAGCCACGGTCTTGCCGCTACCCGTTCCGCCCCAGAGGTGGAACACGAACGGCAGGCCGCCTATCTTCTCAATGAGCGGACTGGCAAATGACGCTGCCATGGTAAGCCGGAACGGAATATTTTCCCGCAGGTGGTCCATCCACGCACACCACATGTCAAGGTCGCCACGTTCTGTGACGTTTCCGACTAATGACCGGTACTGCGTATCGCAGTCTACGATGATTTCCCGGCTGTACGGCAGGAAGCTGCCATTTACCCATCCCAGATGTCCCGATGATAGAACAGGATTCAGCTTATCGGGATTCAGGGCAATGACGTTCATAAGATAGGATGACAGGAGTTTCGCGTTTTCCGTTCCTACCGGTACACCCTGGTCTGCCAGATTGATGATTTTACTGGCATTTGAGATGGTCGATGCCGGCATGGTGATGCGCTTCCACTTTCCATCAATATAGAACGCGATCCGGAATCGGAACGTCCCGTCCTCATAATTCTCATAAACAGCTGTGGGGGCGATGGGAACCGGCGACGCCGTTTTCCGTATCGGCCGGTTGTTTTCGTCCACATACAGCTGGAATACGCCATGTTCGTTGGCAATCCATTCGCCCGTTTTCAGTGTCATTCCGAACCCAGCCGGGAATTTCGTGACATTTTCTGATGTGATGCCCCGGGCGGTATTTTCCTGTAGGAACGTTTTCCATACCCGGGAAAAAATCCGGGATATCTGAAGATCATGCGCCCGGTTCGCGGCCAGAGCCAGTATGCATTCCCGCTGGGACTGGTCTTTGATGTCATATATCCGTTTCAGGACGTCTGGCTTGACGAGATCGTTCTTACTGAGCGTGGAAAAATAATCCTCGTCCAGCGTAACAGGCCGGTAGTTCCGTACAACGTCCGCATCGCCACCATGGTCGAAATAATCAGCTATATCGCCCTTTCTGGGGCATTCCGGCCATATGGCGGTCATCGGTATGACCTGCACGGTAACGGGCCACGCATGGGCATAATCGGCGCCTTTTTCGTCGTTGTCCGGGATGAGATACACTGTACGGAATTTCTTCAGCATGGCCATATCCGTATCGGACAATTTAACCTGTTTCTGCGCTCCCGTATTAGCCGTCGTCGCAAGAAATCCATGCGCTGTCATTGCGTCGGCGCATTTTTCGCCTTCTACGATATACAGCGGCTCGGCTTCCCCAGCCCGGTTCATTTTGTCCAGATTGTACAGATTGTCGCATCCATCCGGTTTTCGCTTTATGATGCGGCCTGTTTCGTCCCGATAGGCAAATACGAATACTTTGCTTCCGTCGGAAAACTTCCGGCGGAGCTTAAAATATTCCGTTTCGCCATCCGGGTTTTTATATTCATAGGATTTTTCGTCTGTCACCGTCCGTTCCACCGGCCCGTCATGCCGCGCTCCCAGAGACTCGAATGCCGGAAGCAGGTCCGGGAGTTTGGCATTGCATTTCTGGCAGTATGCCAGCAGTTTACTGCCATCGTCTTTTAGATACAAATGATGACCGCGGCTGTCGCCTGCCTCGCATAACGGACAGGCGGCAACGGCGGTATTGCTATCTTTTTGTTTGACGTTGTTTAGGACCGGTAAAATGTCAGATAGTTCCAGCCTAGAACGGTCAGAATGGAAGGTCTGCATCATTGATGACTTCCGGCTGCTGGGTATCCGGTCTATCCAGTTTCTTCATGGCAGGTATTTTAAAGTCCCCGTCATGGATTTTCTGGGGAGTCGTCAGCTGTTTTACAGCCGTACGCACCCCGATACTTCCATCTTGTTTTTCGTATTCTTCCTGCCCCAATACAACACCAAGCGAAAGCCCGATAAGCTTCTGTTCGTCTCCATCAAATCCGGCCTTCGTGAACTTGCCGGGATTGGACCGTTCCAGGTCTCCCAGAAAAGCAGCGAAGAAATTCAACGCCTTTTCCTTGTAAGAACGGTACATGCGCTGGTATCCCCAGCTCTGACCAGTGCTTTCTTCATATTTTTTCCCGTAATCCTTGAATTCGCCTTCTGCGATGTCCAGATACACAAGAAGATATTCCTTGTCCGGTACGTCTTCGACGTCTACAATCCGGCATACATATCCCCCCGCTCCTGGGCGGGCAAATTCCTGTGCTTCATCGATGTCTTTCCAATTGATTTGTTTCATTTCTGTTTTTCTCCTTTCGTGAATCCGTAATACTGCCGGATGGTAGTATCAACCATCTTGAGGTCGTTTTCGATTTTCGGCTTGAACATATCCATCGGCGATTTCGCTGTAGTCGTACCGTCGGACTGAGTGAGGAAATAATGCTCCTTGCCGTCTGTTTCCGCTAGCAAAACGATGGAAAACAGGCCCTCCAGCGTCAGCTGGTTGTCCAGCATCTTTCCGGATGTTTTAGCCTTGATATGGCCATCGTCGGCACGTTCGATATGATGTAGAAAATATACGATCGTATCATCTGACGTCTCGTTAATGACCGTCGATACCAGGTTATAAAAATTCAGGGCGCAGTCTGTGAATTTCTGATAACCGATTTCTTTCGCCCGGGCGAACAGCCCGAACGCCATCAGATACTGACTGTCGTCAACGACGTATATTTTTAGGCTGTTTTTCTTAAGCGTCGCCTCGATAATCTGATATGACGGATGATTAATTAATGGCAGCCGTTTCCGGAATGGCAGTGGCTTGCTGGCAACGTTGAAAACGCCCAGTTCGTTCTCGCTGAAATTCCGCAGGCTGGCCGTTTTCCCGCTTCCCGACTGGCCAAGGATTAGTACCGGTATACCCATTCAGAACCCTTCTTTCTTCATCATTAATAAGTGTTTGTATGCAATACGCATTGTTGGTACATCCATATACCCAAAATGGCATTCTTTAACAGGGATGTTCATACGACGGGCCAACTCTTCGTATGCCCTAACTCGTTTCTTTTGAGCATGTCGTTTACCATGCCAGAAACTGTCAAACAGTTCGTGGCAGTACATCCGCGCCCGGCGCATTTTCTTGTCAGCCAGAATGCCTAATGCCTTGTTGGAATGAAAATGTGTTCCGACGTATGCATGACACCGCTGACATAAATATACTTTTCCGGGGTGTTCCCTTGCGTAATCGGCTGAATAAACCCTGCTGTAATCTACCAGCCTTACAGGGCCGCCACATATATTACACACACGGGGATATAGATTAATCATTTAATCTGTATATTATTCCGTTCCACCAGTTCCGCCCCGGCAATGGATTCACCGTTTTTCAGGGCGTTCCGGATGCCAGATTTATCGATTTTATCCGGCTGGGGGATTCGGAACTCAGCAGGGATACATTTTTCATCATCAATCTGTACAGCCTGGGACTTACGCCACGTGATAGCAAACTGCAGGTCTTTTACTTTTTCGCCATTCAGGATGGTCTGCAGATAGCTTTTCAGCTGTTCCGCCTTGTTTTCGGCTGTCTTCCGGCGGATGGCAAACGCGGTTTCCTCGTCTTTCAGCGCCCTTGCGTCAGCAACGAGATTTTTATACCACAGAGCGATATTCTTGATTTTCTGCGATCGTTCCATCGTAAGCTCGTCCAATTGTTTCAGGTCAATTACTTCCCCAGTCAATGTATCTACGGCTGATTTTTCATCGATACGGATACAGTTCCGTATCTGTTCGTCGATTTCATACAGCGTCATTCTTTTTTACCTCCTTTTCAAGTTCGTATGATACTGCGTCGATTCTAGATACGATATATAGTATGGCTTCTGCATCAGTATATTTATTCAATAATTCAGTCAACGATAGAATTTCTTCTATCAGAATTTCCTTCTTCATTTACGTTTCCTCCAGTCGTAATAAATGGCAAGTAGCTCTGGCCAGTTTTCTGCAACGGGGATGCCATTTCGGGCGGCATATTCGTATTCTGCCCGGCAACCGACCGATGCCGTCCAGTTTCCTGTCATCAGTACGGCGTCGCACCGGGATTCGAGTTCAATCAGTAGTCCCAGATCCCGGGCGTATTCTGTCGGATCGTAGTCCCGGCAGGTTATCGTTAGCGCCGGTATGAATAATACATCCGGCAGGTTTTCGGCGTCGTTCTGGCAGATGCGCCGGACGTCTTCCTTTGCGGATTCTTTTCCACCGAATGGATGGGATACATATACAATCATTGTCTAGCCTCCTGTTTCGTGCTATACTATAAGTGGTTGATTCGTCCGCTTCCAGCGGGCGGATTTTTTTTACAACAATCCGGCAAATATGGCCATAATGGCGATAACCGCCGCAAAGCCAACACCTTCATTGGCGTCATCGCCTTCCGGTTCGGCCCGTACGCGGGCCTGTTTCTGGTTCACCCATTCCGGTATATCCGGAATGGGCTTTTTGTTTATCCATTCTGCAATGGTGATCTCCTGCCGCTTCATGCTTTCGCCTCCCTTTCTTTCAGGACTTTTATAACGTCTCGTCCTTCGTATTCCTTGAAAAATTTTTTTATTGCTTCTGTGCTGAACTTCCGACGCCTACCGAACAAGAGCGCCGGGAGGATATCGGCTTTGGCCATCCGGACGACCAGTGCTGGGGCGATGCCCAGACATTTAGCCGCCTCGTTGACCGATAACAGCCGGTCTTCTAGTTTCTGCGTTTTTTCCGCCATGATATCGTCTCCTTACATAATCCAGTCTCCGCCCTGTCTCAGGATGTCATAGAGCATGGCCGGGACGTTATCCAGTGCGATATTGATGTTTTTCGTTGCGCCGCCTTCCAGGTCGGTCAGCTCGACGGTATCATTGTCGATGAGCCTTAACTGGAAATGCTTGCCGCCTGCCGCCAGCGCGCTTTCAAAATGCGCCAGTGCCATGATTTTCTGTGCGTTTGTGGTCATGATATCGCCTCCCTATAACTGCGCCAGAATCTGACGAATTTCGAGTACCAGGGCGGTAAATGCTGAATCGGATAATTCCCTTGTTTTCAGCCGCTCCATGCATAAATCAAGCAGTTGTTCATAGTATTCCTGCTTCAGCTTGAACCGCTCCGACTGTTTGATGGCGTCCTCTTCTGTCGTATCCTCGAAAAGAAACTTTTTGTTGCAGATGACTTTGTGCGGTGTGACGGTAATCAGCCCCTTTTTCTTGAGCCGGGATTTTGTCGTATTCTGCATCTGCTCCGACCATCCCAGCGCCGCGGCCGCGTCTTTGTTACCGATATCCGGCGATTTGAGATACAGCTGATAGAGCTGCTTTTCTACATTTCCCATAAAATAGCCTCCGTATGATACAATTAGTTTGAGGTGATAGCGTATGAAAATGTCTGATTACGGACCATTTGTCCCGCTTAATAAAGAGCAGTCTAAAATCCTTACTTCCATTTTGCAATGTTATCGGGATGACCAGGTTTATTTTGCTTCCCGTTTCGTTGAACTATATCGGGATTACGATCCCGGAAAATTGGAAACGATTATTCGCGATTTAGTTTCCTATGGATACCTGACTGATTGCCAGACAATCTATCCGACTAATCTCGCCCGGCATCGCCGGTATTGGCATTGGCTATATTGGAAATATAGGCTTGTCGTCCCGCTATTCGTTAGTATTTTGGGAACAATCGTAACTAATCTGTTACTGTACGCTATAGACTGGCAAACTGTACTATCAAGAATATCCATATTGAAATAATGGATAATATCGCCCATAGATAAATCGACAGGAACATCTGGGCTATATCCCTGCCATACGTTTCCTCCTGCTTATCGAGGAACCGTATGATGCGGATTTCTAAATCGTGCATAGTGGTTTCTCCATACGAGTAAATTATGTTTTGATTTCTAAACTTTTAGGGTAAAAAAATATAAAGAAATGTCGTTCCACGGGATATTTAATACGTCCACACTTTTTTTTATTTCGTCTTGAGTGAATTCTGTTTCAGATTGCATTTTATTGTACAACGCGGTTCTGCTTACGCCTATTTTTGAAGCAAATTCATCCCTTGTAATTCCCATTTCGGCCAATCGGCCGATTAATTTAGAATAGTTGTATTTCATTGTTTGTTCACCTCCTTGTTTTGTTTTCTAAACATATAGTACTCCAGCGAACGTTAAATGTCAATATACAAAAATCAGTTTTCTAAACATTTTTTTCTTTTTTTTATAATAATTGTTGTGTTTTCTGAACATATAATGTATAATAATTACAAGAGATATAAAAGAGGTGGTACATAATGGATACCAATGATTTTAGTTATAGACTCAAAGAAGCAATGAATCTAAGAGGTATGAAACAAATAGAACTTGCAGAAAAGACTGGTATTTCTCGTGGAGCATTAAGTTCATATATTTCTGGCAGGTGGAAGGCTAAACAAAATAATATATATAAGTTAGCGTATGCTCTTAACGTATCACCTGCTTGGTTATTGGGTTATGATGTTCCAATGGAACAAAAACAAAACGATATTCCTCTTCCAGATGGTGCGTTCCGCCCGGCATTGAAACGTGTCCCTATGCTCGGATATGCTGCGGCTGGCGAACCGCTCGAAAACCTGGATGGCCAGGATACGTACTATGTCGAAACGGATAGTAAATACCGTGTAGATTTCTGTATCACGGTCCGTGGTGACAGTATGATTAATGCAGGAATAAACGATGGTGATATTGTGTTTGTGCGCCGACAGCCGGAGGTGGAAAATGGTCAGGTCGCATGTGTAGAAATCGAGCGCAGTAAAGTCTGTATCAAACGGTTTTACAAAACAGATAATGGTGTTACACTCGTTTCTGAAAATCCTAAATACGCCCCGTTGCAGTTCAACGAAACAAATTGTGACGATTTCCGTATTTTAGGATTAGCCGTAATTAAACAATCTGAAATACATTAAAAGGATGAGAAAAATGAAAAAGCAATTATTGACAATTTCGTGTTTAATGCTTATGTCATCTACTATTTTCGCGGCGAATCCGGTAGATGAATTGCGCGCAGAATTGACGGGAACATCTGCAACGCAGGTTCAATATACTGTAAGTGGAAATTTTTTAGATGTCAATCCGGAAACGTATTCATCTTTTTGGCAAATAGGGGCATATCATAAAGATACAGGTAATATAGAAGCTCCCGAAAATTATTGCCATCGCCTTATAAAGGGTCATGACAGAAATTATGTTGGGCTTATGACGTCATCAATGATGGTAAAGTATATCGCCTATTCTGCAAATTCCAGATTGTTGTCTGTTCCATTTGATTTTAGCCAATCTGTAATAAACAGCAACGATATGGCTTATATAGTTACCTGGGTTCCGATGGGATCATCATTGCTGGGTGGCGATATAGCAGTACAAGTCCCAACGCAACGTCTGGTTATTGTTAAAAATAATGAAACAATAAGACCGGCATTGATGCAACAATCGTTGAGATTACTGATGCCAAATAGTTATGCTCCAATGTTTTATGCATTTCATAAAAATATTATTTTAAATGCTCCTTATACAATTAAATTCGTTGATGGGTTCGGAAATATTAAATCATATGAAATAACCAAAGATGCCATTGAAAAAGCAATAACAGCAGAAAATAATTTTTATCAAATACATTGATGCTTTCAAAGGACGCTGATTTTCAATGAAACTAAAGAAAATACTCATATTATTATGTATCATCTTTGCGGTCTGCATGCCGGTGTCGGCGGACCAGTGGTACTGGGTCGGTAGCAATGAATATGTATCTATGTATGTAGACAATAACCACGTAAACAAAATGGACGACTTCGCCCAGGTCTATGTACGAGTCGTCTACGCGGATGGGCATTCTTTTATCGGGCAGGCGCTTGTTTCTAGTTCCGCCGCTACCATCCAATTTCCGGAAGTCGCTATCTATGACAGTAACGGCCAGTATCGAGGAATGCGTACGGTTCCTGACCTGATGTATATACAGGCCGTTCCTGGAACGCTATGGAATACTTTATTTAATCTTATCTTTTAATAATAAAAAATCCCTAATACATTAGAAGGAGGAAGATTTTAAATGATTAGAAAAATAGTCTTTATTGACGAACTAAACGAAAAAAATTTTACTGACGAAATCATAACTAATTTAAATTCAATGCAAAACGATGAGTATAAAGTTGAAATACAATATAAGCCAATATCAGGAATACGTGCGGACAGCGATGAATCAGAATCATTTATTCATTACACGGCGTTGATTTTAGGAAAAACCGACGATAAATAAATATTGCGAATCGAGGTGTATAGTATGACAATTGATATGATTCTTATATTATTAGGTCTTGCGCTGATTCCCGCGTTCATCGCAAGCAATAAAGGGCGTAGTTTCGTATTGTGGTATATATACGGTGTGTGTCTGCTCATTATAGCTATTCCCCACTCCCTGATTATTGGTAAGACGAACGAACAGAAAGAAAAAGAATTGAAAAACGCTGGCTATATCGAATGCCCATATTGCAAGGAACCGGTGAAGGCCGGGGCTGTTGTCTGCCCTCATTGCCGCCGGGAACTTCCAAAATCGGAACCACAAAACACAGACAACATGATAAAATGTCCTACTTGTGGCATGATGGTCGAAAAAGGAACGGAGCAATGCCCGCGCTGTCATAACTTAATCCACTAAATTATTAATAAAAAAATCCGCCGTAATTTATACGGCGGAAAGCATAACGACTAAATATCTAATTTTATTTGTTCGGGTCGTTCTTTTACTTCTAAAATTTTTGTAACTGTATATTCAGTAGACAGCGTTTTCCCTTTCTGTATTTGTTGGATGTGATATCTAATACGAAGCATGTCCCCGTTTTTAAAAGCAATGTTCCCTTTATCAACATCATCTAAAAATTTTTCATCTTTAATAGTTGCCCAAAACGTATTATTCCCATCTGTTAGTTTCCACTTATTTCCTTTTTCAAAAGTAACAGACGTTATTTTTACAGTCATTTCTTGTTCTGGAAACGTTTCTATATATTCTGCTGAGTTTGCCGGCGGGGCTTTGAAATAAGGTACATCTGTTTTATCTATAGACTCGATTGCCTGTTTATTTGTTGATTGCTTGGGATCTCGTAATTCAAACGTATCAATTCCTTCGGTCTGTAAAGGCGCTAAAACACGATCAATAGATTGCCGGCAATTAATATTGAGATATACATTAAATGTATTTTGACTAGTAACAATGGTCTTCCCGTCACTTAACGTTACAGTTACTTTATTTCCTTGTTCTTCAACTGCTTTAATTTTACGTCCCTGTATTTTTTTTATAAAAGTAAATATTCCAGCAACAATCCCCTCACCAATGGCTCCCCATCCAAGTACCGTCATAATACTGCTAAGGCCATTTTGATCTGCTGTCGAAACAAACAACTGTACCTGCTGTATAAGGGAATATTGTAAAATGGTTGTGATATCAAAAGAACCTTTTTGTATGCTATCCTGATTCAATAGGACTTGTATTTTTTGTTCTCCTCCAAGAACTTTATTTACGTTGTCAACTAAATCGGCGAATGCCAATAAGGAGGGGGCAAGTTCTCGAACATCTATAGTTCCCTGCTCTAATGCTGGACCATCATAAGCAATCCTTGCCTTAGCTATATTTTTACTCATTGCCAATCCCTCCTCTCTTAATTTTATTATATCATCTTTTGTCAAGAAATAACTAAAAAAACCCTGTTACCGTTCGCGACACGATAACAGGGGATGTGCGGGGCGCCATCCTCGCACGCAGTAAATCCACCACCAGTCAGGGCTGATTTACAGGTATAGTATACCACAATCAGCCCGCTATCCGCTATAGCTATAAGGAGGCTGATTTTTTTATGTTTCTACGTCAAATAAACGGCCGTTGGTATTACACCATCAACGAAAAAGACAACCTGGGCAAATATCATAAGCACGAACATTTCGGAGGATTCACCCGGACAGAGGCTGCTAAAGCGTACCGCGCTGCCATGCAGGAAATCGACCGGACGGGGAAGTTTTTCGAGCCGAGCGATATGTTATTTCCCGATTTTCTTAGTGAATGGATGGAAAAGGAGGTCGAAATTAATCGCAAGCCAAATACAGCCGATACATACGGCAGTATCATCCGGAACCATCTGGCCCCGACATTTGCGCGGATCCGGCTGAAGGACCTTACAACGCCCATGCTCCAGGATTACATTACGGGTCTCAGAAATCAATATTCCTGCGGGACGCTGAAAGCCATCATGGCCGTACTTCGTGCATCACTGCGCTGGTGCGTAGCAAATCGGCGGTACATCACGATCAACCCCATGGATAACGTACGGCTTCCGCGGTATGAACCTAAAATTGCCGCTGTAAAAATATTCTCACCGACACAGATCCGAAAAATATTCGAGCGGTTCCCCCGCGGGAATCAGCTCCATATGCCCTGCATGCTGTCCTATTGTACCGGCATGAGACTTGGTGAGTGCCTTGCCCTTACCTGGAAGCACGTAGACCTTGCGTCCCGGACCATTGAAGTCGTGGGAAATAAATACGATAAATCAGGAACCTGTATTCAGTCGCCGAAAACAGAATCATCTATCCGGGTCATTACGTTCGGCAAGAAACTGGCCGATGAACTGCAGGCCCAGAAACTCTGGCAGGAGAAAAATAGTTTCCAGTATGGGAAATATTATGATCGCACGGATTTTATTTGCACGGAAGCCTGCGGGAAGCCGCTTACAAGTAATAATCTCCGGTATTTTAATCTTTGGTGCCGGCAGACGTTCGGCGGGCTTAGTTTCCATTCATTCCGGCATACGCACGCAACGATGCTGATAGAAAATGGTCTTGCGCTGGATTACGTCAGCAAGCGGCTGGGACACTCATCTATCTATACCACGGCCAATGTCTACGATACGATAACCGACAAGCGCGAAAAAGAGGCTCTCTCCGTAATGGACAGTATACTTTAAGGTATTTCCGCTATTTCAGATTTATAGCGGAAAAAATAGCGGAAAAAGTCCCGCGAGCCCAGTGTTTATGCGGGTTATCCGTTTCATTAACGTTATCGGAAGTAATACCTTCTCTCTATAATGATTTAGGCAATGTGAAAAACCAAATCTGACTTTCTTGTTCAGACGGTGCATTTTTCTTAAGGCTGAGTTTTACTTTATGGACTGTTTTGTCTTTATTATATATCATGACTTTTTTGTCGCTGTCATAGGTATAGTCTGATACATCGGCTGACGGGGCTTTGGGGTCCTGTACGGAAATGTCCATACCAAAGTCATTGTCGTTTACGACGGCTATGGTCCTGCGGTCCGGCAATAGTGCCAGGCCTTCGGCTTTTTCGATATTCCAGCCGTTGGCACGCAGGTCTAAAACGAGTTCTTTCCTGGCTGGTATCAGTTTTCCGTCGAGGCGTCCATATTCCAGATCGCCATTATTTGCTACGGGCGTGGCACCATTGAGATCCACTTTATAAATCAGGTTTTGCATGACACCATGTTGTTTCCCCTGTTCAATCATCAGGAACTGGCCGTGACCGATGGAGGTGATATCGCCTAATTTGGCGGCTCCTGTGTTTTTATAGCCTGAATCGACAGGGTAAGCGTACATTTTCGTTTCTTTAGTTACCGGGTCGAGTTCTACAATACGTGTATATTTAGATGTTTTGCCCGTTTTGCCATCTACATTCAGCGGACTCTGAATCAAAGCAAAGATATGTCCTTGTTCATCAATGGTCAGGCCTTCACTGCCTCTATTGGGAACGCGGCTGGCAAGGATGCTGGGCAGTCCGGCACCAGGAGCAAATTTTTCCACTATATTGCCATTCTTATCGGCTTTGACGATAAAAGGGCCGTATTCGTCGCTGATCCAGAAATTACCGTCTTTATCTATGGCCAGTCCTTCCGTATCCAGACCGTTGATATCGGTTCCCAAATCCTTCATTTTGAAATTGAGGGCGATTTCCTTTGTAGAACCAATCATTCCTTTCGGTACCGGTTTGCCTGTAATCGCTTTCCCCTGTACCTTCAGCGGGATAGATTCTGTTATATCGGCACGATTCTGTCCGGGACGTACGGTAATGACTCCGATAGACGGGGCAAAATCGGGGGTTGGGAAAAATTTTCCACTTACTTTTTTACCATTTTTTATGTATGTCGGGATGTCTCCATTAGGGCCCCGGTCTGTAATTGCATAAAATTCGATGGTTCCATCGGTTTTGATATCCTTCAGGGCCAATGCCGACCCGTATCCCGGATTAATGTGATGCTTGAAGGCTTTTTCGTTGCCTTTATAGGGCAGCTGATAGGAATCGGCATGTACAATATACGATTTAGTCTGGACTCCCTCAGCCAGCACGGCAGCACTTCCCAGACAAGACACGGCCAATCCTAGAGCTATCCAGCGTTTCCATTTTTTATTCATATGAAATTACACCTCCTGTATATCTGCATTCACTATATCAGGCTGATGTAAACAATCTGTCAAGACCAGCGATGTGTTTGGTAAATTATTTCATATATTTAGTGATACATAGGGAAATTTTCTTGTCAGAATATGGAATAAAGCGTATGATAAAATACGTCAACAAACCGGCTTAGCCGTGTAATCGTAGCATTATCAATGTATGCAGAAAGGATAATGGCATGGAACGCATTTCCTATGAAAATAAGATTTTAATTCTCATGATGATGGTTTCGTTCATCAATCCGTTCACCAGCAGTGCTCTTACGACAGCTCTCCCTGACATTGGAACTGCATACGGAGCCAGTGAAATGGCCCTGAGCTGGGTCATTGAAACGTTTCTCATCGTCTCCACTATCACGATTATGCCCGTCAGCAAAATGGCAGACCGGTGGGGCAAACGGCGCATATTCTTAATCGGCGTCCTTCTCTTCTGCTGTTCTTCTCTATCGGTATTTTTCGTTTCATCCATTATGGCATTGCTCGTCATACGCGTCCTGCAGGGGCTGGCCAGCGCCTGTATTTTTGCTACCAATATGGCAATCATTTCACTCGTTACCAATCCTCAGCGCCGGGGCCGTGCTATGGGATTTACCATAGCGGCTGTATATAGCGGCCTGTCTTTTGGCCCTGTCCTGGGCGGCTTTTTTTCGTATTATTTGAACTGGCAGGCTATTTTTTATTTTATTGCCCTCGTATGTGCCATTGTCTATCTTTTATCGCTGCGCTATATGAAAGAAGAATGGATCGTCAACGCTGGCGGCAGTCTGGACGGTACAGGCAGTCTTTTGTATGCACTGGCTATGGTAGCCGTCATGACCGGCCTTTCTGAACTAGCCGTCTGGGACGTTGGGAAATATCTGCTGACAGCAGGACTATTGGCATTCGGCGTATTCCTGTATCGTGAATGGCATACGGCCAGCCCGGTTCTGCCTGTACGTATTTTTTCCGGCAACCGTGTCTTTTCCTTTTCCAGCCTGGCTGCCATGCTCAATTATTGTGCAACCTTTGGCATCAGTTTTCTCTTGTCCATTTACCTGCAGCGTGTCATGGGCATGAATGCCCGCGATACGGGACTCATCTTGCTGATGCAGCCTGTTTTCATGGCGGTGTTGTCTCCGGTGACAGGTACACTTTCCGATAAAATCAGCCCGTCTGTCCTGGCTTCATCCGGCATGGTGTTCATCACAGCTGGTCTTGCCACACTGACCTATACTGTCACCCATCCGTTGTTTATCTGTATTATTGCCGCCCTGGTTATCATCGGTATCGGTTTTTCCCTCTTCACGGCCCCCAATAACAATGCCATCATGGGTTCCGTTACACCCCAGTATTACGGTGCTGCCTCATCCGTCGTCGGAACGGTCCGGCTCATCGGGCAGGTCCTGAGTGTTGCCATTATTACACTGATTCTTTCGCAGAACCAGAATGGTACGGTATCATGGCTTACAGCCCATATCCAGCTGGCATTTTTGATTTTTACCATTCTCTGCGCCATTGGCATCATCCCCTCTGCCATACGCAATAAAACCTGACAATATCCGGCTTTACAGACACACAGGATATCTATTTTCAGCGGAAAAAGCGGCTAATCCAGATGAAAAAGGATTGCGGCAGGATACCGGAGCTGATGCGATGAAGTGTAGAAATCAAGTCAGGAGTAATGACGACACGTCCCTGACGGATTTGACGGAAAGAACGGCGGGCGATAGTCTTCTTGTCTCCGGCAAATAGGTAGTACGTAAACCGGTTTTCTTGGTCGGTCTTCTTTGCCGTCGCAATAAAAGCCGTATCTTTGACCCAGTATGGGCAGACTGCCGAGACCAGAATCCCCGATGGTTTCAGTTCTTCTGCCAATGCCCGGCTGTACCGGAGAAGAAAGGCCTTGCAGGCAGCGTATACGGCCAGATATGGCAATGGCTGGAAAGCGGCACAGGAACAGATTTCAACAATGTGACTGCCCCGCTGGCAATAGGGAATGACCGCCTTCGTCAGGGAGACAGCGGCCTGGCAGTGTACGGCAATCATACCGGATGTATCTGCTTCTGTCATAGCAGCAGCCCGGCCCATACGGCCATATCCGGCAGCATGGATGAAATACGAAATGACGGGCTGTTCCTGCCTGAGAGCTGTAGCAAAAGACGTATACGATGCCGGTTTCTGCAAGTCCAGCGGTAAAATGCGGGATTTTGTTTTCAATGCATGTGCCGTCTCTTCCAGTTTTTCCTGATGGCGGCTGATGAGCCAGATTTCATCGACAGACTGTTCATCAAGAAGCCGTACATATTCCCTGCCGAGACCACTGGAAGCTCCTGTTACAATGGCTATATTCACACGTATCACTTCCTTTTACATTCATTATACCCAATCTCCGTTCCACTTCAATCCTTTAACGTCCGGATGTAGTAAAACAGACGTGCCGTCTGGTGTATAGAGCTCCAGACAGCACGTCTGTTTCGTTTATCTATTTACTTATTCGTATTCTATGGCTTTTCCCGTGCTTCCGTAATAAGTGGGACGATTTTCGCATTACGGACATCAATGATCCCCTTATCAGTTAATTTAAAGAATGGGCTTACGGGAAGTGACAAGGTACTGAGAGACATGATGACATTATCATGGCGATATCCACAATCTGTCAGGACGCGATGCACCTCTTGTATTTGTTTTCCCAATACAGGCAGCGGCCGGTCGGACAGAATCCCAGCAATGGGAAGCGGTGCAAAGGCTTTTGTGACGCCGTCACAAGCTACGGCATAGCCTCCCTGATTAGCGATGACCGTATTAGCAGCCGCCATCATATCTTCTTTTGTCTGACCTATGACAAGGAGATTATGATGGTCATGGGCATAGGTCGTAGCTGCAGCACCCCTGGTCATGGCCGTTCCCCCGACAAGAGCTGTCCCATGGCCACCGTTCTTTCCATGGCGTTCCCAGACGATTGCCAGATTATAAGGACTATGTTCCCAATCAACTTCTCCATGATGGACTGGCAGCACGGCCCGTCCTTCTTTGACAAAGGTCGTATGTTCTTGCACCTCCAGGATGCGGCAGGTAACCTCCCCTTCTTCTATAGGAGCTTTCAAAGTAAAATCATCGGACGTGCGCGGCGCGACGTGGACACTATGATAAAAGGCTTTCGGGAAAGACGTATCCCGTTCTGCTTCCTGCCAGGAATCTCCTTTTGTATAGACTTCCTGCCCGGCACACCAGGTACTTTCAACGGTCAGGTCAGCCAGGTCAGACAAAATGACGAAATCAGCGATTTTGCCAGGTGCAATGCTCCCTTTATCGCGCAAGCCCATGCGCCGGGCAGGTGTATACGTCGCTGTATAGATAGCTTCTTCCCGTGTCAGGCCATTGTGCATGGCCTTTTTTACCAGATAATTGAGATGGCCCCGTTCCATGAAGGCATCGGGCATGGTATCGTCCGTTACGATGGCCATGTGTTCCAGCAGATTATTTTCTTTAATATAAGAGATAAATTCCGGTTTCAGTGACTTTTCCTGCAACTGTACGAACATGCCATTCATGAGCCGTTCCTTCAGGCCTTCCAGCGACTGATCCGTATGGTCGGAATTCACGCCGCTCATCAAAATCTGGGCCAGCTCCCAGCCGCTGAACCGGGGGCAATGGCCTTCCAGAGAGAAATCGGGCCGGCCAGCCCGGATCTGCCGGATCAGGCGGCTGGTCTTGGAATGGCTGTCCCGTATGACGTCGCGGCAGTTCATGACTTCGCCCAGACAGATGACGTGGTCCATATGCATCAGAGATTCTACATCATCATTATCGATGACGCCACCGGTCGTTTCCAGTTCTTCATTTGTCGATGGGACCGAACTGGGAATGGCGATATAAACGTCACATGGCCCCTCTTGCATTGTTTTAGCCATGGCCTGTATGCCTGCAAGGCCGAATACGTTGGCAATTTCATGAGGTTCGGCAATGAGTGTCGTTACACCATTGCGGACAGCTCCTTTCATGAAGGTACGCGGTGCTGCCATCGTACTTTCAATATGCATGTGGCAATCGATGAAGCCGGGGATTACGTACTGGCCATCAAGATCCCGCACATGTTCCGGCTTGATGGGCAGAGGGTCATTTCCCATATAACAAAATCGTTTCCCACTGATAGCCAGATTACAGGGAATAAATTTTTTCAGATAGACATTATAGATATTCCCATTTTTTAACAGCCAATCGATTTTCACCATCCATCACTCCCTTATTTAACGCCAGCAATGGCATAGAAATAATACGCCAGAAGCAGTGCCAGCAGAAAATGTCCTTTATTAAGTTCCGATGCTCTGCCGGAAGCGACTTTCATGATGACATAGGCAATGAACGCAACGGAGATACCGTTAGCAATATTAAAAGTAAAAGCCGTAAAGGCAATACAAAGGAAAGCCGGTATATATTCACACATATCAGTGTAATCCAGATTTCTCATGCCTCCCATCATACTCACGCCGACATAGACCAGGACAGGAGCTGTAGCCGCTGCCGGAATCATGAGAGCCAGTGGAGTCACGGCCAGGATGAGGAGAAACATAATAGCCGTTGTAATTGCAGTCAGCCCCGTACGGCCACCGGCTTCGACACCGGCCCCCGATTCCAGATAGGTAATGAGTACAGGAATGGTAAAGAAGGAACCCAGCGTAGCTGCTACCGAATCGACCTGGAACACTTTATCTATGTCAGGAAGATCCCCGTTTTTATCGAGGAATCCCGCTTTGCCGCCGATACCAATAGCCGTTCCAAAACTAGAAAAGAAATCCGGCAGGAAAAATACGAATAAATACGGCAAGTATTTGACGTCCAGTGCCCCGAACAGGTCAAAATTAAAAAATACCGGTGCCAAGCTGTCCGGCATGGTAAACAGCGTAGCCGGGATTTTGGTAATACCCATGGGGATACCAATGATAGTACCGGCAATGATACTGATCAGAGCTGCCCCTTTGACACGACGCGCCTGCAGTGCCAGCAGAATGATGAAGGTAATCATAGCCAGAATGACGACAGGCTGTGTCAGGTCACCGAAAGACAGGGCGACTTTCTTGGCATTAGCTGCCAGTAATTTAGCATTGCGCAGGCCAATTACGGCAAGGAACATGCCGACACCGGCACTGATGGAAATCTTGATACCCTTAGGAATGACCATAACGATGGCTTTGCGGATACCGAGAACCGTGACGAGAATGAATAAAATACCGCTTAAAAATACGATAGCACTGGCAATACTGACCGATACATGCTGTAACTGCACCAAGGTAATAGAAAATATGGCAACGCTGCCCATTCCCGGAGCCAGGACAAAGGGCCGGTTTGTATACAGGCCCATGGCCATCGTAGTCAGAAAAATCATGAGTACCATAGCTGTCAGAACGGCCCCGCCAGGCAATCCGGCTTCCCCCATCATATGGGGCACGACAGCTAGTACGTAACCCATCGTGGCAAAAGTAGTCAGCCCGGCTATAATTTCTGTACTGACAGATGAATGAAACCGGCTGAGATGAAACCGCCTTTCACAAACGTTATTGATCCATGCATTCATGTTTTAATTCCTCCCCTTAAACTATGCACTGGAGTATTATATTTTTCTTATGACGGATTTTATTATAAGCTTATGTATTATATATTGCAATGAAAGTTGATGGAAGTTTCAAAAATATATTGCATAATTTTGAAAAAAAACGTTCAGCTGTATGAGGACAAAATAAAAACAGGAAGATGCCCTTTGACATAGGACTTCTTCCTGTTTTGAATAGCAATCCTGATAATAACGGAGCGGTACGCCGCTCAGGCATGATAGCACTTGTAAATTTCACAGGCATCCATGCAGCGGGTGCAACGGATGCACTTGCTCATATCGACGACAGGCCGTTCACTGCCATCCATTCGCTCTATCATGGTAATCGCATGGGCCGGGCAAATGCTGATACAGCAGCCGCAGCCTTCACATTCTTTTCTGTTAAAATAATCCGGCACAATAGACCAGATATCATCAATTGTTTTATCCATATCGTTTCCGCCTCCTCTGGCGTCTCTTATTACGTTATCAGTATAGACGGAAACGCTGTTTTTTTCTGTTGCAAAAACAACAAAAGAAAAAATGCCACATTCCCAAGAAGGCAATGTGGCCGTACAACCACCTTATTTTTTGTCAGATAAACCGGCAATGTAATCCAGCGTCGTATTATAATATTTTGCAAGAATGATGAGTTTCTCGAGAGAAATGCGGCGTTTTCCCAGCTCATACATGCCATAGGCGACCTGAGAACACCCCAACAAATTGGCAACATCTTTCTGTGAAAGGTTATTACTGATTCGCAAATATTTCAATCGATCCGTATACTGCACCATAATTATTTCTCTCCCCTGACTGTTTATTCCCCTGCCTGATTCAAAAATGTTATATGGATACATGTTATGATGAACAAAAGATTAAAAATTATATATATAATTATAACTCATATATAGAGGCGAGAGTCAAACAAATTGTTTTTTATAGTGTAATAAGAATATATCATGAATTTATTTAAACATTTTTTATATTATGTTAATTTTTAGAAGAAAAATAAGGATTAATCCCGTTTAAATATGATATATTTTTTATTTTAAAATCATATTGATTTAGCATAATAGTTTTCATCTTATTTTACGTTGACATATAGACAAATTAACTAAAACTATACGATTTTAAACTCTGTTTGAAAAAATAGTTAAACGTTTATATCCGGTGGTTCAGGAAGAGTGACAGGTACTTGCAGGCGTAAAAATTCTTCATGATTAATGAACCGCTGCAGATTCATCGTTCCCATCCAACGGCAAATGACATCTCCTGTAATCGTACAGTTTTTTTCCTGGCAAAACTGGTACAGTTTATCCATGTATTCGCCAATTCTGCTGAACGTGTCAAAATATATGCAGGCGTAGAGACCCTGAGGCTGCTCCTGGATATGGCGTTTGTCCGCATACGACCGGTCAACATACAGGCATAACATATCACTTCTCGCACTATTAGAAAGAAAATCTTCACGTCGGACCGTCAGGCCAATAAAGAAGGCATATTCATAAGAATAGTTGTTTTTTTCCATGTCCTCCAAAAGATGAGAAATCCCCAGTTCTACGCTGCCGGAATCTTCTTTTAAGTAATCGCGCTCTGCTGGTTTGGTATACGCATATTCTGTATCGAAGTACGTCAGGCTGGTTGTCCCGACGGGAGGCAGATCGACGATATGGCGGATTGCATGGAGAGATCGGATGATAGCCCGCTGCTGGGCATTAAGGGCTTCGATTTGTTTGGATAGTTCATCAAGACGGCGATAGTATAATTCTTCGACATAAGAAAATGTATCTGTTTGGGATATATTTTCAACTTCTTTTAAGCTTAATCCGATATTTTTGTGAAATTGTATGGCACGGAAAGTGATGCACTGACGGATGTCATAATACCGGTAATTGCTGTTTGGATTGACATAGATTGGCTTTAAAATGCCCAGTTTATCATACAAGCGAAGCGTACTGATCGTCGTATGATTCATTTTTGCCATTTGTCCAATCGTCAGCTTGTTATTTTTCATGTTGCATCAGTCCTTCAACATAGGATATTTGTTATGTATATTATTTCATTATTAATGAAATAAATCAAGAATTTTCATACTAAAGTCACAGAGAAAAAGAGGACTGTAACAGAACGGGCATTGTTTTCCCATTTTGCTGCAGTCCCCTGACTATGACACTGCCACGGACAGCGTCATGACTCTTCTAATGCGTTATCATTCCCGTTCCAGCCATTCACGGAATTCCGCTTCTGAGATGATATGTGTGCCCAGCTGCTGTGCTTTTTCATACTTACTTCCCGGATCGGCACCGGCTATGACGAGAGTCGTCTTTTTCGTAACTGACGAAGTACACCGGCCACCGCGGTCTTCCACGGCTTTTTGCGCTTCCTGGCGGGTCATGGATTCCAGTTTTCCTGTGAGGACGACTACTTCCCCATCAAAGGAAGCATTGATGAGCTGCCGTTTTTCGCAAGTCATATCGACACCATATTGGCGCAGTTCTTCGATAAGGGCCCGGTTTTTGTCATCGGCAAAGTAAGAAACGACACTTTCGGCAATACGCGGTCCAATTTCGTCGATGACGGTCAGCTCATCTGCCTTAGCTTCCATGATGGCATCGATGGATCCGAAACATTCGGCCAGGATCCGACCGGCTTTGGCACCGACAAAGCGGATTCCCAGGGCAAACAAGACCCGTGCCAGGCCTACATGTTTGCTCGTTTCGATAGCTTTCAGCAGATTATCTGCCGATTTATCGGCAAATCCGTCGAGGTCCAGTAAATCTTCCTTTTTCAGGCCATAAATATCGGCTACGGTATGGATCAGATGATGATCCAGAAGCTGGCTGACGATGGCATCACCGAGGCCGTCTATATTCATGGCATTGCGGGAAACGAAATGGGCGACCCGTTCGAGGATGACGGCCGGACAGTCGGGATTGATACAGCGCGTAGCCGCTTCTCCTTCGCGGCGTACGACAGGGCCGCCACACCCCGGGCAGCGGGCCGGCATGGAAAATACCTGTTCGCTGCCATCCCGGTCAGCTGTAACAGCGCGGACCACCTCAGGGATGATTTCTCCTGCCTTCTGGATGATTACCGTATCGCCGATGCGGATGTCCTTTTCGCGGATATAGTCTTCGTTGTGCAACGTGGCCCGTTTGACTACAGTCCCGGCGAGACGGACCGGTTTGAGGTCGGCAGCCGGTGTCAGGACTCCCGTCCGGCCCAGGCTGACAGAAATATTCAGCACCTTCGTACGGGCCTGTTCCGGCGGGAATTTATAGGCGATGGCCCAGCGGGGAATCTTGACTGTGTTCCCCAGACGGGCCTGCTGGGCGAAGGAATTGACTTTGACGACCATGCCGTCTGTCGCATATGGCAGCTTGTCCCGCCGGTCATCCCAGCTATGGATGAAAGTAATGACATCGGCCATCGTCTTAAACTTCCGGTATTCCTTGTTGACCTGGAAGTGAAATGCTTTCAGATCTTCCAGCAGTGCTTCCTGGCTGGGAATATCAATGCCAACCGTTCCCCCGATGGCATAGGCAAAGAAGGCGAGTTTGCGCTGGGCCGTAATCTGCGGGTCGAGCTGACGCAGCGATCCGGCCGCGGCGTTGCGGGGATTGGCAAAGGGTTCCAGTTCGTCATCGCGGCGCTGGGCATTGAGCTGCTCAAAGGCTTGTATCGGCATATAAACTTCCCCACGGATTTCCATGTGGGGGGAAGTGCTGTCGATATGAAGGGGTATCGTACGGATAGTACGGACATTATTGGTGACATCTTCACCGACCCGCCCGTCTCCGCGGGTAACGCCACGGATGAACTGGCCATTTTCATAAATCAGATTGACTGCCAGCCCGTCGATTTTCAATTCGACCACATATTCCAGGTCTTCTCCCCCCAGATCACTGCGGACACGCTGATCAAACTCCATCAGTTCCTGGTCGTTGAAGACATCTCCCATACTGAGCATGGGTCTGTCGTGGGTATATTTTTCAAAGCCGCCGGAAATTTTCGAGCCGACGCGCTGGGTCGGCGAGTCGGGCGTCACCCAGTCCGGATGATTCTTTTCTATCGTTTCCAGTTCCCGGTACAGCATATCGTATTCATAATCGGTCATCGTCGGCTTATCGAGTGTATAGTACTGATAGCTGAGTTCATCAATCGTCTTGCGCAATTCCAGCAGGCGCGCTTTTTCTTTTTCCATTCAGACCTCCTCGGTGAGCCTGTGCGGCTACACTTTTTCTATGGGTGCAAATTTTGCCATGACCTGGCGCACACCCTTAGTGGGAAATTCCAATTTCAACTGCAGATTTTCACCACTGCCTATGACTTCCAGGACCTTGCCGGTTCCCCATATTTTATGACGTACCGTATCCCCTTTCTGCCAAGTATGATCGACAGCGTGCTTTTTGGGCAGACTCGTCGTGACCGGCTTGGTCAGGATAGACACGCGCTGCCGTGCTGGCACGTCCCCGGCGTGATTCTGGGGCATGGCCGTGCGGCGGTGGTACTCTTCAACCAGCGATTCCGGGATTTCGTCGAGGAAGCGGCTGGGAAGATAGGCGGAAATACGGCCGTACATGGTACGCGTCGAAGCATTGGTCACATACAGCTGGCGTTCCGCCCGGGTAATGCCGACATAGGCCAGACGCCGTTCTTCTTCTATCTGGGATTCATCCATGAGCGTCCGGCTGTGAGGAAATAATCCTTCATCCATGCCGACCAGAAATACGACAGGGAATTCCAGGCCTTTCGCGGCGTGAAGCGTCATGAGCGTAACCTTGGAATCGCTGCTTTCAAATTCATCGACATCGCTGACCAAAGCGACATTTTCCAGGAAATCCTGCAGGCTCCCTTCCGGATTGGAATCGACATAATCTTTGGCAACGGAAAGAAATTCGCCGACATTATCCTTCCGGCTTTCCCCCTGCGGATCATGGGCAGCTTCTTTATCGAGCATATCGCCATATCCGGTCTGGCGGATGACTTCTTCCATCAGGGTCTGGACATCCCATTCATCGACATGGCCCAGTAAATCGAAAATCATGATGGAAAACTGTTCCAGTGAGGCCTTGGCCCGTTTGGTGACGGGTATTTCTTCCGTAGACGAAAGGGCTTCAAATAAGGAAATGCCCTTCTTTTCGGCATATTCTGCCAGATGTTCCAGCGTAGTAGCGCCGAGGTTGCGCTTCGGTACATTGATGATGCGCATCAGGCTCAGACTGTCTTCCGGATTGTACAAAAGGCGCAGATAGGCGATGATATCCTTGATTTCCT
>NZ_DGRS01000022.1:0-24064 GCF_002391155.1 Megasphaera sp. UBA4382
CTTAATCAGGGTGTCCAGGGTTCGATCCCCTGATGGTCCACCATAAAAGACACGGATAGCCATCGCATTTGTGCGGTGGCTATTTTTTATACGGTTACCGGACCCGTTGTCTTTGCCCCCATTTTGACCTCTGCTGCCTATAGGACCCAGGAACCATTCCACGCACGGGTATTTACAAAAAGCCCCTATCTTTTCAGAGAGCAAAATGATAGAATTAGATGTTCATACAAAAGGAGGAACTATGTTAGAAAAATTTCAAGAACTTAATATCAGTGAAGTCATCATCCGTGCCCTGAATGAAATGGGTTTTGAAGAACCAACCCCGATTCAGGCAGAATCCATACCTGTCGCCATGGCCGGCCGTGACATGATTGGCCAGGCACAGACCGGTACGGGAAAAACAGCCGCCTACGGCATCCCCGTATTGGAAAAAATCCTGGCAGCCCCACCCAGCAAAGAAATCCAGACAGTCATCTTATCGCCTACACGCGAACTGGCTATGCAGGTAGCGGAAGAAATGAATCATCTGGCCCAGTTCACACCGATTCAGGCACTGCCGATTTACGGCGGCCAGGATATGGAACGGCAGCTGCGCCGGCTCCGGAAATGTCCTCAAATCATCGTCGCCACACCGGGGCGGCTCATCGACCATATGAAGAGAGGCACTATCCAGCTCAGTCATATCAGTACGATTGTCCTGGACGAAGCCGATGAAATGCTGGATATGGGATTTATTGATGATATCAATCTCATCATGGGAGCGACACCGGAAACGCGGCAGACACTGCTCTTTTCGGCGACTATGCCCAAACCGATTCAGGAACTGGCAGAAAACTTCCTACACGATCCCAAGATTATCCGCATGAAAGCCAAAGAAGTAACCATCGACTTAATCGAACAGTCCTACATTGAAGTGCCGGACCGTCAGAAATTCGATATTCTCTGCCGCCTCCTCGATTTACAAGAACCGGATCTGGCTATTATCTTCGTCCGCACCAAACGCCGCGTCGATGAAGTATCAGAAGCACTGAAGAAACGCGGTTACTCGGCAGAAGGCATACACGGCGATCTGACACAGGCCAAACGCGATACGGTCATCCGCCAGTTCAGGGAACGCACGATTGATATTCTCGTCGCTACCGACGTGGCTGCCCGCGGCCTTGATATCAGCGGTGTTACGCATGTATTTAACTACGATCTGCCCCAGGATCCGGAAAGCTATGTCCATCGCGTAGGGCGTACGGGTCGTGCCGGCCAGAGCGGCGAAGCAACGACGTTCGTCATCCCCAGAGAAATCGAACATCTGCGTACGATTGAACGGCTCATCAAACGCCGCATCCAGCGCCGTAAGGCACCTACATTATCGGAAGCACTGGAAGGAGCCCAACAGACGGCTATCCGCAATCTGGTCGGTGCTGTCGAATCCGGAGAATATGGAACCTATAAAGAAAATGCGGAAGAATTGCTCAGCAATTATGACAGCACGGCTCTCGTCGCCGCCGCCATCAAACTTTTGACTAAAGAACCGGATACGACACCAGTCAAAATCACGGAAGAAGCACCGCTGCGCGTCAGGACCAGCCGCCGGCAGGGATCTGGCCGGGGAAATAACCGTCGCCGTGACCACAGCCAGCACTCAGGAAAGCAGCATGACGGCCAGCGTCATTTTCATTCCAAAGGGAACCGGGACAATCGTAAAAAAGATACGGGTGATACGGCCCGCCGTGTTTTTAAACCGCGTAAAAAAGAACACAAAGAACCCACCCGTTCTGTTTTCAAGCCCTACTTTAAAGATTAATCACAGACTGGCATAGCATATTCAGACATGAAAAAACCATGGAAACGTAATCATCAGATTACAATTCCATGGTTTTTTCTATCCCATCTGACGGGTCATATAATTGTATACAGCGTATTATCTGCCAATCAGAGAAAGTCTTTAATTTTTTCCCGCTTACCCCAATTCCGGAGTTTGCTCAGGGCCTTTCCTTCAATCTGGCGGATACGTTCACGGGTGACATTAAAATGCTGCCCTACTTCTTCCAAAGTACGGGGACGGCCGTCTTTCAGTCCAAAGCGCAGATAGAGTACTTTCCGTTCCCGGTCTGTCAGACAGGAGAAGACGTCTTCTATCTGTTCTTTCAGCAGAATAAAGGAAGCCGCATCATCAGGAGCTACTGCTTCCTGGTCTTCGATGAAATCACCCAGATGGGAATCTTCTTCTTCCCCGATTGGTGTTTCCAAAGATACCGGTTCCTGGGCAATCTTCATGATTTCCCGTACCCGTTCGACAGAAATATCCATTTTTTCCGCGATTTCTTCCGGCAGTGGTTCCCGGCCTTTATCCTGCAGAAGCTGACGGGAGATGCGAATCAGTTTATTGATTGTTTCTACCATGTGTACAGGGATACGGATAGTACGGGCCTGGTCAGCAATAGCCCGGGTAATGGCCTGCCGGATCCACCACGTAGCATAAGTACTGAATTTATAGCCTTTACTATAATCAAATTTATCAACAGCCTTCAACAGACCCAGATTGCCTTCCTGTATCAGGTCCAGGAACAGCATGCCCCGGCCGACATAGCGTTTGGCAATACTGACAACGAGGCGCAGATTGGCGTCCGTCAGTTTTTTCTTGGCAATGCTTCCCGCTTTGATTTCTTCTTCCGTCGCATCAGGAGAATTGCCCCGTTCAATAGTCTTAGCCAGAGTGATTTCTTCTTCTGCTGACAACAGAGGGACACGGCCGATTTCTTTGAGATACATGCGGACCGGATCATCAATATTGATGCCTTCGGGAATACTCAGATCCATATGGATTTCCGGGACCTTTTCCGCATCATCGTCATCGAGATCATCATCCATAGTCATCTGGTCATCTTCACCGATGATATCGATGCCTTTGTCAGCAAACACCTCATACATCTTGTCAATCTGATCGGGAGTCAGATCATCTTCTTCCATCACATTCATGATTTCTGTATAGGTCAGGCTCCCCTTTTTCTGTCCCGTCTTAATCAGCTGCTGGATATGCTGCAGCGTCAGTTCCTGCCGTTCTTTTTCGCTCAGTTGGGGCGCATCCGTTTTTTTCGCACGTTTGCTGCCCCGTGTCGTTTTCTTTGTCTTTTTTTTGACTGCCTTATTTTCATCCTTTATATTTGCCATAAAGTACTAGCTCCTTTCTTTCTCCGTCAGGACCAATGTTTCATTTCTTCTAAAATCTGTTTACACGCCGCCAGCGCATCTACGAGACGGGGATCATTACTCTGTCCGTAGGCGGCTGCCCGGGCGCTGTATTCTTTATACTTTTTCTGCAATTCCGCCAGGCGGAACCGTTTTACATAATCGAGTAAAACAGCTTCGTCTACGGGAACATCTTGCAGTACCATGATTCTTGCAAGTTCTTCGGCCTCCTCAGGAGTCAGATTATTCTGGATGTCACTCGTAGTGTACATTCCCTGTGCATCAGCAACTGCCAATATTTTTTCATAAATACGGCGCCGCACAGTATTGGCAAAAAATCCCGGGATGATCTTTTCCCGGATACGGGTACAGGATTGGGGATGATCCATGAGAAAACGCAGGATATTTTCCTCTGAAACCGCATTGGGGCCACCGCCCCGGGCTGCAGCATTTTCCTGCGAAACGGAATGGGAAATAGTGACCTGCTGCTGTCCTGCTTCCGGATGAGCTGCCACGTATTTGTTAAACTCACTGCGGATTGCGTTTTCATCGATCTGAATGCGGGCTGCCATTTTTTTTAAAAAGGCTTCCAGGACGACGCGGTTGCTGACTTGCGCCAATACGGGAAGAAGTGTCGCCGTGATGGCAGCTTTGCCTTCAAGGGTCGTTTCATCCGATTGCTGGAGTGCCGTCATGAGCATGTAATCCAGCACGTTGGGCGCATTATCCACAGCTTCGCGGAATTTGTCAGGGCCGGCGCTATTAATATATTCATCAGGATCCTTGCCCTGCGGCAAAGATACGACACGGATGCGCATCCCCAGATTACGAACGATTTCCATGGCACGCAGCGTTGCCTGCCTGCCCGCCCCATCCATATCATACGATAAAACCAGCTCTTTTGCCTGACGCTGGAGAAGCCGCGCCTGTTCATCGGTAAACGCCGTCCCCAGGGACGCTACCACGTTGCAGATTCCCCGGTTATGAGCCGATATGACATCCATATACCCTTCAACCAGGATAGCTCTTCCTTGTTCATAAATCGCCTTGTGAGCTTTGTCCATAGCAAAGAGCAGGCGGCGTTTATTGAAAATCATTGTTTCCGGGGAATTCAGGTATTTGGGCCGGCTGTCATCGAGCACGCGGCCGCCAAAACCAACGATGCGTCCCCGGCCATCCCGTATGGGAAACATGACACGGTTGCGAAAGGCGTCGTAGTACCGGCCGTTTTTTTCTTTGGCCAGTCCGACTTCGACGAGTTCCGGCCCGGTCACTCCCTTTTTTTCAAAGGCATCGGTCAGTTTATTCCAGCTGTCCGGGGCAAATCCCAGCTTAAACGAATAAATCGTGTCGTCGCTCAGGTGGCGGCGATGAAAATAGGCAAGGCCCGGTTCGCCGTAGTGGGTCTTCACCAGACAGTTATGAAAGAAATTCCCCGCCAGTTCATTAATTTCAAACAGGCGGTTCCGATGCGTATCCCGTGCAATGTCATCGGCTGATTTTTCGACTTCCGGCAGCGGGATATGCGCTCGTTCAGCCAGTCGTTCCACGGCTTCACTAAAAGAGATGTTTTCTTTCATCATGATGAATTTGAAAACATCTCCGTGGGCATGACAGCCAAAACAATAATAGAATCCTTTATCAGCAGCGACACTGAACGAAGCCGTTTTTTCATTATGGAACGGACAGCATGCCCAGAAATTGCGTCCCCGGCGCTGGAGAACCAGATAATCGGAAATAACACTGACGATATCATTGGCCTGCCGTACTTGTTCTATAAATTCATTTGTAAAACGCATATGCCACATCACCTGTTAAAGAATTCGTGTAGTAATACATTCTAGATATACAGCCTGATTCCTGCCTGGCATCTGTATAGATTTTGCATATCACCTATGACGGCAGGACATTTCTCACAGACCTTACATTATATACTATTCCATAAAAATCTTCAAAATCCTTTTTCTACCGGTAATTTTTCTTTGTACCGATAAAAATCCCCCATTTTTTCTGTTGATTTTATCAGCCTCTTCCGTTACAATATAGCTGTGCAGTTAACATCCTACGTTGATTTCCCGGTTTCTCTTTTGTACAATAGATGTGTATGTATCTTTTACCGATAAAGGAGATGCCATGATTGAAGTTATCGTAGGCAGACTGGAAAAGAAAACATCCCTGCTGGGTGCCTTGCGCCATGCCGGTGTTTCTGCCACCATGCGGCGGCGAATCAAGCACAACGGCATCTGTACCTGTAACGGCAGAGCCGCTGATACTCGTGATTTCGTTTCTACAGGCGACGTCATCCGCGTAGAGCTTCCGGAATCCAATCCCTTCCAGCCGGAACCGATTCCCGTTGAAATAGCCTACGAAGATGATTATATCATAGCTGTCAACAAGCCTGCGGGATTATTGATGCATCCTACGTCAGGGGCTCATGATGGAACGCTGGCAAACGCACTGGCCTGGTACTATCAAAAGACAGGGCAAAATTGTTCTTATCATCCGATGCACCGCCTGGACCGTAATACCTCCGGACTGTGCCTGATTGCCAAACAGCCCCAGATACAGTATGCTTTCAGCCGGCAGCATCTGGACTATCACCGGTATTATCTGGCCGTAGCCGAAGGAAGATTTCCCGCCCGGCGCCTGACCATACACTGGCCCATTTCCCGGGCTCCGGACAGCATTATACTGCGCCGTACCGATGCTGATGGCAAACCGGCCCATACCGATATTCAGTGTCTGGCTGTCACAGATGACTTCAGCCTGCTTCAAGTAACTCTTCATACAGGGCGCACCCACCAGATCCGGGTGCATTGTGCCAGCCTGGGCCATCCCTTATGCGGCGATGATTTGTATGGCGGCAACCGGACCAAGATAGCAAGGCAGGCACTGCATGCATTCCGCATTCAGTTCACTCATCCGGTCAGTGGTACATTCATTACGGTTAATTCCCCGTTGCCGGCAGATATGCAACAGTTGTTCTGCTGTGCCGGCTGGGATTATCATAATCTGGTCCCGCTCTGAGGACCACCATATCTACACGTATACCTTTATTAAAAGGAGGAATTTTCCTATGCCATTAGTTACAACTACAGATATGTTCAAAAAAGCCTATGCCGGTCATTATGCCATCGGGGCTTTCAACATCAATAATATGGAAATTGTCCAGGCTGTTACCGACGCGGCAGCAGACCTTCAATCCCCAATCATCCTTCAGGCCTCGGCCGGTGCCAGAAAATACGCCAAGCCGAGTTATCTGAAACATCTCGTAGAAGCAGCTCTTGAAGACCATGACCTGACGGTAGCCCTTCATCTAGATCACGGCGCCGATTTTGAAACGTGCAAATCCTGCATAGATGGCGGGTTCACATCCGTCATGATTGACGGATCGAAGCATTCGTTCGAAGATAACATCGCCCTGACCAAGCAGGTCGTCGAATACGCTCATGCCCATGGCGTCGTCGTCGAAGGCGAACTGGGTCAGCTGGCAGGCATCGAAGATGATGTCAAAGTAGCCGCCCATGAAGCTTCCTATACCCGTCCGGAAGAAGTAGAAGAATTCGTAAGCCGCACTGGTGTCGATTCCCTGGCTATCGCTATCGGGACCAGCCATGGCGCCTATAAGTTCACGCCGGAACAGTGCACCCGTAACGAACAGGGCGTCCTCGTACCGCCGACACTGCGTTTCGATATTCTCGAAGAAGTGGCTAAACGGCTGCCTGATTTTCCGATTGTCCTGCACGGCGCGTCCTCTGTCGTACCGGAATATGTAAAGATCATTAATGAAAATGGAGGTAATCTCCCTGATGCTATCGGTATTCCGGAAGACCAACTCCGCAAGGCAGCTTCCCTGGCAGTCTGCAAGATCAACATCGACTCCGATATCCGCCTGGCTCTGACAGCCGGTGTCCGTCTCCATATGGCCCAACATCCGGATCACTTTGACCCGCGCCAGTATCTGAAAGATGGCCGTCAGAACGTCTATGACCTTGTTGCTCATAAAATTACAGAAGTGCTGGGATCGGCACATAAAGCGTAATTCCCCAAAGTTTCTATTGATTTTTATTCTGTTTTATGATAGAATTTCTTCTAGTGTTCTTGTAAATTAGGAGGTGAACCCATTGCCGCAGATTAAATCCAACATCAAATCGATGGAAAAAGATGCAGCCCGTCACGCCGTAAATTCCCAGGTCAAATCTTCCGTTCATACTGCTATCCGCCGTACGACCGAAGCAATTGCCACAGGTGATGCTGAAGCTGTAAAAAAAGCATTTGATAAAGCCAGCAGCGTCATCGACAGCGCTGCACAGAAAGGCGTTCTCCATAAAAATACTGCAGCCCGTAAGAAATCCCGTCTGGCTGCCAAAGTAAACGAAATGGATAAATAATCGTAATGCTAACAAGCCCCACGGTCCGTGGGGCTTGTTTTATATATCAATTCTTTTTTAAGGAGGTGTCTGCATATATGCCGCAAATATACCAGATACGGCATTTTCTTACACTTTTCTTTCCACTATTGCTCACCCAGATGGCCCAAGTTGGCAGCGGCGTCTTTTCCAGTATTTTCAGTGGTCAGGCCGGCACCGTCGATCTGGCGGGCGTCGCCGTCGGAGTCAATATCTGGTACCCGGTCTTTGCTGGTATGTGCGGCGTCTTCTTTGGCGTTTCCCCCATTCTTTCCCAGCTCCGGGGCGCTGGGAAAACAGGAGATATTCCCGGATACATTTTACAAAGTCTCTACGTCGCTGTCATTACGACGGCCGTCGTCCTCGCAGCAGGGATGCTATGCCTCGATCCGTTTCTGGGCATAATGGGACTGGAACCCGCCGTATATACGATTGCCCGCGAGTACCTAATTGCACTGGCCTGGGGCATACTTCCCACGTTTCTCGTAGCTACGCTGCGTTACATTACCGATGCCCATGGCAAGACCCATGTGTCTATGGCTATCTTATTCTTCAATATGGCTGTCACAGTGGCATTGTTCCGCCTGCTCGTATTCGGTGGATTCGGCATAGCCCCCATGGGAGGCGTTGGAACGGGATATGCTATTACCATAGCAGCCTGGCTGACACTGGTTGTTTTTCTAGTATTGTTTTCTTTTCTGGAGCCATTCCGCTCATACGGTCTGTGGCATCAATTCACTAAACCGGACTGGCACACAATCTCTGAGCAGCTGCGCATCGGCATCCCCATGTTTGTCGCTATTTTCTGTGAGACCAGCCTGTTCTCCATCATCGGCCTGCTGATGGCCGAATTTGGTACGGTATTCCTGGCAGCTAACCAGGCAGCTATCAGCTATTCGACTCTGATTTACGTATTTCCCTGGAGTCTCAGTCTGGCATCGACGATTGTCATCGGATATGAAGTGGGTGCCCGGAATGGACAGGCTGCCCGCCAGTACGCCCATATCTGTCAGGGATTAGCTCTGATCATTGTCTGTCTTACAGCCAGCATGACCTATACATTTATAACTCCTATCAGTGCCTTGTTCTCCTCGGATGCCAGTACACTCATACATATCCGCCATTTTCTCTTACTCGCTGTCATATTTTCCTTCTGCGATGCAGCAGGGACTCCTGTCCAGGGCATTTTAAGGGGATATAAAGATGTTCGCATCATTACAATCGTAGCGTTTGTTACCTATTGGCTTATCAGCCTTCCTATGGGATATGGTGCAGCCCATCTCCTCCCATATGGGGCATACGGGTACTGGTACAGTCTGATCATCAGTCTTGCCATTAATGCACTGGCCCTGAATATCCGCCTATGGAAACGGACTGCCTGGACTCTGTAATCACCAGTTAATGTGTTAATTATTTATACTAGGAGTGATACATATGCATCTCGATTCTTCTATTTCCTCTCTGCTACCCGGGTATGCCCGGGTATTGCTCAAAAAGGGATTAAATCTGCAGCAGGGGCAAATTCTCGTTATCTCAGCCCCCGTAGAATCCCATGATTTTGTCACCATCCTCACCCGTGAAGCATATGAAGCGGGTGCCCGTCAGGTCGTGATGAATTGGCGGTCCGATGACTCCGCCCGGCTGCGTTATGAATATGAAAATCTGTCAGAATTTACAACTATGCCTGACTGGCGCCGCGATTTCAGCCTTTGCTATTATCGCCAGAATGCAGCATTTCTTAGCCTTATTTCTGCTAATCCCTACCTCATGAAAGGCATAGACATGCAAAAATTAGTCGCCTGGCAAAAAGCCTCGAATAAGGCGTTAAAAGAATACATCGACGGCATGATGGCATCCAGGACGACCTGGCTCGTCGCCGCCGTTCCCAGCCTCGTATGGGCACGTATCCTGTATCCGGAACAATCGGAAGAAGCTGCCTACGAAATGCTTTGGAAGCAGATTCTCCAGTCTTCCCGCGCTGATGGCGAACATCCGCTGGCGGACTGGGATGCTCATCTTCTGGAACTGAAGAAACGCCGCGATTGGATGACCAGTCAGCATTTCACAAGTTTGCACTATACGTCCGGGCAGGGAACCGACCTGACCATCGGTCTGTCAGACAAGCATATCTGGCAGGGAGGTGCAGAAGAAACGACATCACATATACTGTTCAACGCGAATATCCCTACAGAAGAAATTTATACGGCTCCTGATGCCGCCCGTGTCGATGGCATTGTATATAGCACGAGACCGCTTGTATACAACGGAAATCTTATCGATAACTTCCACATCATATTCAAAGATGGACGAGCCATAGAATCAAAGGCAGAAACAGGGGATGATGTGCTAAAACAGATATTGTCTATGGATGAAGGCGCCGCCCGTCTGGGAGAAGTAGCCCTGATTCCCTATCATTCCCCTATTTCCCTGTCCCATATTCTCTTTTATGAAACACTCTTCGACGAAAACGCCTCTTGCCATCTGGCATTTGGCAAGGCCTATCCAACCTGCCTGTCTGGCGGCAGCGAGATGGATGATCAGGAACTTCTCGCTAATGGCCTGAATGATTCCATGATTCACGTCGATTTCATGGTCGGAAGCGACGACTTATCAATCACGGGTACTCAATCTGATGGAACAACAGTTCCCGTATTTATAAATGGAGACTGGGCATAAATCAGCAAAAAAAGCTCCTTGCAGGCAACCAAGAGTTTAAGCATATCTCTTGATTGCCTGACAGGGAGCTTTTTACATGATACCGGAAAATCTTTTAACAGATAATCCGATTATTTACCTACATAAGCAATGACTTCGACTTCGACGAGGGCATCTTTCGGCAGTTTGCCAATTTCCACGCAGGAACGGGCCGGAAGAGTCTTATTGAAGTATTTAGCATATACTTCATTGACAGCTCCGAAGAAGTTCATATTGGTGATGTATACCGTTGTTTTGATGACATCATCATAGGATGCACCGGCTGCTTCCAGAATAGCGCCGACATTTTTCATGCACTGTTCTGCCTGGCCTACTACGCCGCCGCCTACGAGTTTGCCTTTTTCCGGATTGATAGCAATCTGACCAGAAGCAAAGAGGAAATCGCCTGCTTTAATCGCCTGGGAATATGGTCCTACTGCACCGGGAGCTTTTTCAGTACTAATAACGTTTACTGCCATGATAAAACATCTCCTTAAAAAAATTTATCTATCCTGTTTATTATTATACAACATCTAATTTCATATTTCCACTGTATATGATATATATTTACACAATACTCTTGGTGAACTATACAAGACTTCTATATAATAGCATATACTAAATCAATAATATTACGTAAAAATCAGTCATTCTCAGTGCCTTTGTTTTCCGATGCCGTCTTTCCACCATCTGCCACAGTCAGAAGATGGCCTTCTTTATCATATTTCTTCTTGTTCAGGCCACACAGGAACCATGCCGCCGTAATAGCCGCAATGAAGACCCATGAGGAAAGGATAGACATACGGGTATCCGGATTGTACAGCATGCCAATCGTTACCAGAATCAGGAAAGCTATGCAGAAGTAATTCGAGTACGGATAGAGTGGCGATTTGAACGGATGCTTAGCCATGACTTCCGGTCCCCAAGCCTTGCGGAAATTTTTCTGGGCCCAGGCCAGGACAAACCAGGCAACCATACCTGGGAATACCGATGCGCTATACAGATACAAAAACAGTTTGGAATCGGGAATCAAGTAATTCAGGACAACACCGATGGCCAGTACGATGACGGTAACTCCAATTCCATTGCGGGGCACACCTGAAGGTGACAATCTGGCAAATATACGCGGTGCCTGGCCATTCTGTGCCAGTGTATAAAGCATGCGCCCTGAACTGTACATCCCAGAATTACAGCCTGATAAAGCGGCGGTAAGAACGACGAAATTGATAATTCCTGCAGCAGCTGTAATACCTACTTTGGCAAAAGTCATAACGAATGGACTGCCAATGTAGCTGACTTCTGTCCAAGGATAGATACAAAGAATAACAAAGATAGAACCAATGTAGAATATAAGGATACGCCATACGATGTTATTAACAGCCTTTTTTAGCGTCCTTTGTGGATCCTGGGCTTCTCCGGCTGTAATCCCAATAAGTTCAACTCCTTGGAATGACGCCGCTACGACGCACATAGCCGCCAGCATTCCTCCCCATCCATTAGGCATAAAGCCACCATGAGACCAAAGGTTGCTGATGCCAACAGGCACGCCGTCATTACCAAATCCAAAGAGGATGACCGCTGCCCCGACGATGAGCATAACGATAATCGTAACGACTTTTATCAGGGCAAACCAGAATTCAAATTCGCCGTAATATTTAACGGCCGCCATATTGGCCGATGCGACTATAGCCATTCCAGCCAGAGCCGATATCCATTGCGGCAAGTCCGGGAACCAGTAATGTACATAAATCCCCACGGCTGTAATCTCTGATAACCCGACGACGACCCAGAGAAACCAGTAAGAACAAGCTGTCAGATATCCCACAAAAGGACTGATATATTTGTGACCATACGTTGCAAAAGAACCAGTCACTGGCTCCTGATACAACATTTCCCCCATAATACGCATAATGAAAAACATGACGACACCCGTCACGGCATAACATAACAGTACCGACGGACCGGCCATCTGAATCGTGTTGGCTGACCCCATAAACAGGCCAACACCAATGGTTCCCCCCAGAGCTATCATCTCTACATGGCGCGGCTTCAGACCGCGTTCCATTTTCTGCTGTTCCATTTTACCTCCATAGCTTTGGAATCATTATGGTCTTATGAAATGATGCGTGTCTTATTTCATCGTAACATAATAATGATGATCTTTTAATGTGGACATCAATTGTTCTACGTGCTTTTCATTTGCCGTTTCCAGTTCCAATGATACTGCTGTCTGTCCCATATCCACGCCATGCTGGCTCCGTTCGTGGACGATAGAGAGTACATTGGCATTGGCGTTGGCAATGATGGTCAGAAGTTTAACCATTTCGCCCGGTACGTCAGGAATAATCGTCTGGAAGAAAATCTTGCGGCGGGACTTGATAAGACCCTGATTGATGACACGCTGCATATTATTGACATCAATATTGCCACCACTTACGAGAGCTGCCACTTTTTTGTTGTGAAGGCCGGAAATCTTACCGTTCATAAGAGCTGCGGTAGGTACGGCACCAGCGCCTTCAGCAACCGTTTTACAGCGTTCCAGGAGCCAGAGTATCGCCTGGGAAATTTCATTTTCATCGACGGTTACTATATCGTCCAGATAATGGCGGCAGATATCAAAAGTCAGATCTCCCGGCGTTTTAACAGCTATCCCATCTGCCAGCGTCGCTTTCCCATTGTATGTAATAATCTTCCCTTGTTCTACCGATTCTTTCATAGAAGGCATGTTTTCCGTCTGTACGCCGATGACTTTGATTTTGGGATTAACGCTTTTTGCTGCTACAGCCAGACCGGAAATCAATCCACCACCACCAATAGGCGCAACAATGGCATCCACATCGGGCAATTGTTCAATAATTTCCAGCGCAATCGTCCCCTGCCCTGCAATAACTTCCGGATCATTAAAGGGATGGACAAAAGTGTACCCATGTTCTTTCGTCAATTCTACCGCTTTAGCAGCCGCTTCATCAAAAAAATCTCCGTGCAGCACCACATTAGCCCCGTATCCACGCGTAGCCGCTACTTTGGACAAAGGAGCGTGCTTGGGCATGCAGATGGTAGACTGACAGCCATAAGCGCTGGCAGCCAGGGCCACACCCTGGGCATGATTGCCTGCCGATGCAGCAATAACACCTTTTTCCCGTTCTTCCGGAGTAAGGGATGCTACTTTATTATAGGCACCGCGCAATTTAAATGAACCAGTCCGCTGTAAATTTTCCATCTTCAGGTATACCTGGCAATCAGCTATTTTACTAACTGAATTGGCAAAAGACAAACCTGTTTTCTGCGCTACGCCCTGCAACCGTTTCTGTGCTTCCTGTACCATTTCTAATGTAACAGCTTCACTCATGATAGATTCAACCTCCTTAATATACGTAAACCATAAATCCAATTGGCTTTACGGATACGTGTCAAACGTATCTTATGCTTACACTATACTTCTCAAATAGTCTACTGTCAATAGATATACTTGCGATTTAATTTTCGTCTAATGCTACCCCGATTTTAATATAATCGTGCATTACATCTGTGTTTATGAGAAGAATTTAATTATTTTCCATGCTTTTTATTTGATGTTTTTTTATTTCACTCTGTATTTTTTGTCCATTGTAATAATACATTAGGCTTTTGTAAAAAGATATATGTTATATACAATTAATTATCATGATCGACATGCTTTTTAATCATCTATCTGATTGTGCTGCCTTATCAAGAAATTGATTTTCGTATATAGAAATTATAAGTTACGGGATTGCTAATATCATATTGATATTAGCAATCCCGTAATCGTATCAAATACACAATAAAACGACCTAATGGTAAAAAACTGCCTCAAGACAAGGCAAGCTCCTGCAGCTTGCCTTGTCTTTCCCTTTCGGTAGTACCACGTTGCGGTTCATCCTATCCGTGCATAACGTAAAACAGCACATCCGAGTGGATGTGCTGTAACCTGGTGGGCGATAACGGGCTTTAGGCAGTGAACCGTATTTGAAGGAGCTCTGCGACTCGCAAATGCGTGTGAATCGCCTATACCGAAACCGTGTCTTATGAATCGGCAAGCTCCTGCAGCTTGCCTTGTCTTTCCCTTTCGGTAGTACCGCGTTGCGGTTCATCCTATCCGTGCATAACGTAAAACAGCACATCCGAGTGGATGTGCTGTAACCTGGTGGGCGATAACGGGCTTGAACCGCTGACATCCTGCTTGTAAGGCAGGCGCTCTCCCAGCTGAGCTAATCGCCCAAAAAATGGTGACCCCTGCGGGATTTGAACCCACGTTCACGCCGTGAAAGGGCGGTGTCTTAACCACTTGACCAAGGGGCCATGGCTCCTCAAGTAGGACTCGAACCTACGACAAATCGGTTAACAGCCGATTGCTCTACCGACTGAGCTATTGAGGAATGTCTCATGTGTTCTGTATCGAACAATGAAGATTATACTAGGTTATGAAAAAAAAAGCAAGTACTTTTTTCTATTTTTTTGCTTTATTCCATTTTTCTTTTCAGCACTGGAATAAAAACTGCCAGACAATACAAAGCTGCTATGGCAGCAATGCATCCTCCTGCATATCCGATATCACCTAGTAGTCCCGCATCAACCGCTTTTCCTCCTATCCAGGTTCCACTGCCGATTCCCAGATTGAAAATACCAGAAAAAATCGACATAGCTACGGCTGCTGCTCCGGCCGGAACACATTGAATCAGTTCAGCCTGAAACGTCACATTAAAAACCGTTGCCGTAATTCCCAGCAACACACAAACGAAAATAACCATCATGATATCTTGTGACGCCAAATCCAGCAGGAAAAATAACCCTGCCAGACAAATCAGGCTCAGGCGGATGAGTAGAAATCGGAACTGATTATAAAAGTGTGAAAAAATAATACTCCCTAACAATCCGCTAACACCAAAAACAGTCAGAATCAACGTAATCCACGTATCGCCCATATGGGCAATCTGCTGCATAAACGGTTCAATATAACTATACACCGTATAATAAGATGTAGAAAACAATACCGTAATGATATAAATAGCCAAGAGTATACGATTTTTCATCATATGCGGCAGATCAGAAATATAAAAGGGCTGATTTTGTTTTAAGCGGGGAAATACGACAGTTAGATATATAATAGACAGGAGTGAAATACCTGCCAGACATAAAAAGGTCATGCGCCAGCCCACATACAAACCAATAGCCCTTCCCATAGGTAATCCGGCAATCATGGCAATAGACGTACCGGTTATAATCATACTCAATGCCAGAGACCGTTGCTCTTTTGGTACAAGCCGGACAGCAATAGGAGCTGCAATAGACCAGAAAACAGCATGGGCACAGGCAACGCAGATACGGGCCAGCAACAGCATCCAGAAAGAGACAGCCAGACCGGAACCAATCTGTCCGGCAAGAAATAATGCCATGGTTCCCAGCAAAAGACGCCGGGATTCAATATTGCAGGTAATCAGCATCAGAGGCAGGGATAATCCGGCTACGACCCAGGCATAAAGGGTAATCATCGTACCAGTCTGTGCTTCTGTCATAGAAAAAGACTGGGAAATGTCTATCAATAAACCAATGGGCATAAATTCAGATGTATTGAAAATAAAAGCTGAAATCGTCATTCCTGCTAATGGAAGCATCTGTTTTAAAGGTACTGTACCAGTCATTTTCCCCTCCTTATACTAATCTGGAATCTTATAGCTCATTTATCATAACCCAAAAACATAATTTAGTCAAAAAACATCCCCGTGACTCGAAATCACAGGGATGTCGTATTACATTTACCTCACACGTTACCTGACAAAAATAAACCGTTCCGTCTTATTCTTACATCATGCCAGGCATTCCGCCCATGCCTGCCGGAGGAACAGCAGGACCAGCCTGAGCCGGTTCCGGTTTATCAGCAACCAGCGTTTCTGTTGTCAGAACCAGAGCAGCAATAGAAGCGGCATTCTGTAAGGCTGTGCGTGTAACCTTAGCCGGGTCTACAATACCAGCCTGAACCATATCAACGTATTCTTCTTTCAACGCATTAAAGCCTACGCCGTCTTTAGCGGCTTTTACCTTAGCTACGATAACGGATCCTTCCAGTCCTGCATTAGCGGCAATCTGGCGTACCGGTTCTTCAATAGCACGTTTTACCAGATTAATACCAGTCTGAACGTCCCCTTCTTCATGGAATTCATCAAGAGCCGGAAGAATATCAATGAAGGTCGTACCACCACCTGCTACAATGCCTTCTTCAACGGCTGCACGTGTAGCATTCAGTGCATCTTCCAAACGCAGTTTCTTATCTTTCAATTCAACTTCTGTAGCAGCACCGACTTCGATGACAGCTACGCCGCCGGACATCTTGGCCAGACGTTCCTGCAGTTTTTCTTTATCAAAATCAGACGTTGTTTCAGCAATCTGGGCTTTAATCTGGGCAATACGGTCTTTAATTGCCTGCGGATCACCGTGGCCTTCTACGATAGTCGTTTCATCTTTCGTTACACGTACCTGACGTGCCGTACCAAGATCTTCCATTGTAATGCTGTCCAATTTACGGCCTACGTCTTCCGAAATAACGTTAGCACCTGTAAGTACAGCAATATCCTGAAGCATTGCTTTGCGGCGGTCACCAAATCCCGGAGCTTTTACAGCAACGGCTTTGAACGTACCACGCAGTTTGTTGACAACGAGGGTTGCCAGCGCTTCACCTTCGACATCTTCAGCAATGATAAGAAGTTCCTTACCAGCCTGTACTACTTTTTCAAGGACCGGCAGCATTTCCTGGATAGATGCAATCTTGCGATCCGTAATGAGGATATACGGTTCACTCATGACAGCTTCCATTTTTTCTGCATCCGTTGCCATGTACGGGGAAATATAGCCACGGTCAAACTGCATGCCTTCTACGACAGACAGCTGTGTACCCATCGTCTTGGATTCTTCAACAGTGATGACACCGTCTTTACCAACTTTTTCCATAGCTTCAGCAATCAATTTGCCTACTTCTTCATCGCCTGCAGAAATGGAAGCAACCTGGGCAATAGATGCTTTATCAGAAACAGCGATGGAACGGTTCTTGATTTCTTCAACGAGTTTTGCTACGGCTTTTTCAATACCGCGTTTAAGGATCATCGGGTTGGCACCAGCAGCAACATTACGCATCCCTTCCTGGATCATGGCCTGGGCAAGCAGCGTAGCCGTTGTCGTACCATCACCAGCTACATCATTTGTTTTAGTTGCTACTTCTTTTACCAACTGGGCACCCATATTTTCAAACGGATCTTCCAGTTCGATATCGCGGGCAATAGTAACACCATCATTGGTAATGGTCGGTGCGCCAAATTTCTTATCAAGAACTACATTGCGGCCTTTCGGTCCTAATGTTACTTTTACTGCATTAGCTAATGCGTCAACGCCTTTGCCTAAAGCACGGCGTGCATCTTCATTAAATAAAATCTGTTTAGCCATGTTAAACACTCTCCTGTATTATAAGTATATATTCCATGATAACGACCGTTACAGGTCTCGTATTACATAATTGCCAGAATATCGCGTTCGCTGACGATTAAATATTTTTCTCCTTCATATTTGACTTCTGTTCCTGCATATTTAGAGAAAATAACTTTGTCGCCTGCTTTGACATCTAACGCAACGCGGGAACCATCTTCCTGAAGTTTGCCCGGGCCGGCTGCAATAATTTCACCTTCGCACGGTTTTTCTTTAGCTGTATCAGGCAGATAAATCCCACCGACAGTTTTTTCTTCCTGTTCCAATACGCGGATGACAACGCGATCTCCTAAAGGTTTTAACATTGTATATTCCTCCTAACATGTTATGTCATTCTCTTTATTAGCACTCACTATATCCGAGTGCTAACTACAATATATATATTACCCAGTAAAGGTAAAAAAGTCAATAGTTTTTTTTAATTAGGAAAAAAATACCAGGCAAAAATCTGCCTGGTACAATCCACTATCGACGATTATTTTGCTTTGCCATACTGGCAATGACTGCTTCTGCAACATGTTTCAACGTCGTCCGTTTTTTCATGCTGTATTGCTGCAACCGGCGATACGCTTCTTCTTCCGGAATATGGTATAAATCCATGATGAGGCCCTTTGCCCGTTCCACGATTTTGCGCGTTTCTATCTGCTCATTCATCTGTTCGAGCTGGGCATTTATTTCCTGCTGCTTTTTAAATTGAGACACGGCAATTTCCATAGCAGGGAATAAATTAGTAGGTGATACGGGTTTTACCAGATATCCCAAAACACCCGAATCCTTCGCTTTATCGACGATATCACGCTGGCTGTACGCCGTCAGCAGTAACACGGGCGCCAGATGGTCATGAGCCATCATTCGGGCTGCATGGATTCCATCCAGACGCGGCATCTTGATATCAAGCAATACGATATCGGGTCGCATTTTACGCACCAGCTCCAGCGCTTCCACTCCATCGGCAGCTTCTCCGACTACTTCATGACCGGCATCTTCCAGCATTTCCGCCAGATCCATTCGGATAATCGATTCATCATCACCGATAACCACACGATACCCCATTTTAATCTCCCCTTTTTTCTATTGGAAAATGAATTACTGCCCGGGTTCCCTCCGGTTCTGCCCCGGAAAAAATGATGGTCCCGTGCAGATCTTTCTCAACCAACGTTTTGATGATTTTTAGTCCCAGATGGTGACGCTTGTCCTTAGTCATCGTTTCCGGCATACCGCAGCCATTATCCTCTACCGTGATATCTGCTATTTCCCCTTGACAACAGATTTGCAGCGTAATAATGCCTTCTTTGCGACCAGACAGCCCGTGCAGTACAGAATTCGTAATCAATTCATTCAGGACCAGTGATAACGATGTGGCTGCATCAGACGGCATCATCAATTTCTGCCCATGGAAAACCGGTATAATATGGCTTTCTGTACTCACGAGACTATGCAATACTAGTGACAATAGTTTTTCTGCTACATCAGATATATCAATATATTCTTCATCATGATGGGATAAGGTCTCATGAACGAGAGAAATGCTGATAATGCGGTTCAGGCTTTCATTCAACGCTTCCTTTGCCTCTTCGCTCTGGACGCGCCGCAGCTGCATGCGCAATAAACCGGCTATGGTCTGCAGGTTATTTTTGACGCGGTGATGGATTTCCTTGATGACTGACGTCTTAATCATCAATTCTTCTTCCTTTTGGTACAGCTCCGTCCGTTCTGTAATAACCACAATAATCCGATCAACACGTCCCCGCCGCAGAATAGGGATAATCCGTCTCGTAAAGACATTTTTTCCATGCTGTACATCTACGACCGAACCCTGCCGGGTTTCCAGTGCCTGTTTTACTCCGGCAAAATGGAACTGACTGCTATAAATATTTTCACCAGTCAGGCGTTTGAAACGTCCCCGCAGCTGCATGATGCTTTCCGCCATATCGTCTACATAGCAGATTGTACCATTACCATCGACGAGAATAATGCCATCTTGCAAAGATAAACGCTGATATAAGCGGTTCATGTGCTCTTCAATGGGTACCTGCAAAGATAAAAAAGCCGTTTCCGTCAAAACATCCCGGCTGTTTTCAATCCGTCCCACAAAAGAAATGACACCAATAGTAAGTCCTCCATTATCGACAAAGGGATAACAGGAAATGGGCTCCATTTGGCCATAATTCGTTTCTATCGTCCCTTTCAAAGGAGTCCCAGTCGTTAATACCTGCCATACAATCGGCTCATCATACCGGGTAACGACTACTCCGGAATCAGGCAGTGCAGTCAAGCTGTCTGATTCCTGAAAAAAAGGGCGTCTCTGTGCTGTCAGGACCAAGGTCCCCGCTTCCTGGCCTGGGACATACACATAGATTTTCCTGTGAGATAAATCACTGGCAAACTGTAACAATTTTTCACTATTTTTTAAAATGTGGATTTGCACATCTGATAAAGAACTGGCACTCTGGCAAATCGATTCTATGGGAGACATATCAGTCACCTCAGCATGTCGTAATAGATAATGCAGGGCGTGCATTCAACGTCAGATCGGCAAATCGCCCGTCTATAGCCATATAATATGCCCTGCAGCCTATCATAGCCCCATTGTCGGTACATAAGATGGGATCCGGCCGATACAACTTATACTGCCTCTTTGCACAAGCGGCTTCCATCGCAGCCGCAAGGCCGCTGTTGGCAGCAACGCCTCCAGCTACAGCAATTTGTTTCATACCACTCCAACGGGCTGCATCCATTGTCTTTTCTACTAATGTTTCCACTACGGTTTTCTGGAAACTGGCAGCGACATCTTCCGGGCTGTAACCGACATGGCGCTGTTCCTGTGTATGCAGGTAATTAAGAACAGCCGATTTCAGTCCACTGAAACTAAATTCAAAATTATGTTTTTCGTGCAATGCCTTGGGAAAGACAATCGCATCGGGATTTCCCTTTTTTGCCAGTGCATCAATCTGTGGCCCACCGGGATAGGGATATCCCATGACGCGGGCAATCTTATCAAACGCTTCCCCAGCTGCGTCGTCCCGTGTCTGCCCCAGCAATTCAAAGGAGTTATAGTCTTTAATCGTAACCAGCTGGGTATGGCCGCCTGATACGACGAGAGCTAAAAACGGCGGTTCCAGTTCAGGATGACTGAGGAAATTTGCAAAAATATGACCTTCCATATGATTGACGCCAACCAGCGGTTTATCAAGGGCAAAACTGAGTGCTTTCGCAGCGGCAACTCCTACCAGGAGAGCCCCTACCAGGCCAGGGCCATATGTGACACCGATATGATCAATATCATGGATATCGACTCCCGCCTCATCCAAAGCTTCTTTGATGATAGGCATAACATATTCAATATGCTGGCGTGATGCAATTTCTGGTACTACACCGCCAAATTTGCGATGAATCGGTACCTGCGTCGAAATGATGTTTGAGCAGATGTGACGACCGTCCCGAATAACAGCAGCCGATGTTTCATCACAGCTTGTTTCCAAAGCTAATGTATACATAATACGTTCATCCTTTTTATTATTTTACAGCCCACTTATATTTTTCCTTCTGACATCCCATGACATAGGCATCTTCCACAGGCTCAGAATAATAGCTCTTGCGTACAGAAAGGACTTCGAATCCCAGTTTGCGATATAATCCCAGCGCCGGTATATTGGAGACCCGTACTTCCAGAAATATATCCATACAACCTTCTTCAAAAGCCTTTTCCATCATAACCCGGACGAGCAGCTCACCATAGCCCTTGCCCTGCACGTCTTTACGCAGAGCAATATTAGTGATCTGGCCTTCGTCAGTAACACGCCACAACCCGGCATATCCGGCTATATATCCGTCATCGCGAACCAGTACGTAATACCGTGTCAATTCTGTATGTTCCAGTTCGTGGTCAATGCTTTCTCTGGACCATGGAACAGAAAAGGATTCTGTCTCAATATCATAAATTCCAGCCGCATCTTGTCGCACGGCTGGCCGTACAATCATAGACATAGCTTTTCACCATGCCGTTTTTCCCATAATACTTCAGCTTCACTGCGTCGTTTATATGCTGGTGTCAGCGTCATACAATCATCACAATCACCGGCATCAAGCCGTCTGACCGCCGCCATTGCCAGGCTTCCTGCCCGTGGGATGCGCATTGTCGGCGGGGCAAGATAAAACGCAGAACATGCATTCTTTATCTGTTCCTGATAGAGAATAGCCCCATCACCACAAAATACAACCGGTCCGCTTTGTGACTTGCAAGTCGCCAGAACATCCGTCAGGGGCATGACCGAAATCGGACTGCATTCTTCGAGATCCCATTCATGCCAGAGATATGTAGAAGCATATACATTCCCCTTTTGTGCATCAATGAGTACACAGACAGGATAAGACATGCCAATAAAATTCCAGGCTAATGCCTGAGGCGTCTCAATTCCCACGATGGGAACCTGCCAACCGAAAGACAATGCTTTAGCAGATGCCAAGCCGATGCGCAGTCCCGTAAATGAACCAGGTCCTATGGAAACAGCAACGCCATCAATCTGATTTTTTTTGACAGATGCCTTCTCAAGCATATCGGCAATATGAGGCATGAGTTGCTCCGAATGGGTCAGTTTTGCCTGTATCGTCAATTCCGCACGGAGAGAATCTTCATGCAACAGGGCTACACTGGATACGAGACTTGACGTTTCAATGGCTAATAGCATATTTCTGTACCTCTTTTTCTACTTGTAACCAGCGGTCACCGATAAATTGAAATTGGAAAACCCGCCCGGTCAAACTGGTCTTTTTTATCGTAATATGTAATGCATCGTCAGGAAGACGATCAGAAAATTTTTCTGACCATTCTATAACCGTAACGCCACTGGTAACGTAATCATCAAATCCCAGGTCATCCAGCTCATACTCTTCCTCTAGGCGATAAAAATCAAAATGCTGCAACGGAATATCGTGTTCATAGAAGTTCAATATAGTGAAAGTAGGACTGACTACATTCGCATCAATTCCCATTCCCCGGGCAATCCCCTGGACAAAATGGGTCTTTCCTGCCCCCAGATCACCATGCAGTGCCAAAACATCACCCGAATGTAACGCGGATCCTATAACCATACCCAGATTGATAGTTTCTTGTTCTGATTGTGTCACAATGTCCATATCAGAGCCTCCTTAAAAATGAGTCCAGCCAGTAGGAGCCAGAATTGATTCAGAATCACCGTCTACGAGAAGTACATCTCCACTACCCGAACGGACCACACCAATTTGAGTCACATCAGAATATTCCGCCTGAAGCGCATGAAAATCAGCCGGTTCCATCGTAAAGATTAATTCATAATCTTCCCCGCCATTAAAGACATACTTCCAGACATTTGTCTTCGATTCTCTGGCCCAGGCTTTTAGTTCATCACTAACCGGAATGGCTTCTTTCTTTAAAACCAGACGTACATCACTGGCCTTGGCTATTTCATTGCTCTCGCTAGCAAGTCCATCACTGATATCATTCAGACTATGACAGTTGTATTTAACCAGAAGCCGCCCAAGTTCAACTTGCGGGACAGGAAATCGATGAGCCCGCTTCAGCTGGGAATAGCCATCATGATTTTGTAGAAGCACTGCCAATCCACCACTTGAATTGCCGATTGTGTGCGATACAGCCACGATATCTCCTGGTCTGGCACCGCTGCGGCGTATCGCCTTTCCTTCTTCTATTTCACCGAAGGCCGCAACGGTTATGACCATCCCTTCCTTAGAAGTAACTGTATCTCCGCCAAGGATGTTGACGTGATAAGAACGACAGATATCTTTAATGCCATCATATAGAGAAATAAGGCCATCCACTTCCATATCCGGAGCGATTGCCGTAGACAAAACGATATGCGTAGGAACACCACCCATAGCAGCGATATCACTGAGGTTAGAAGCTACAGCCTTATATCCAACATCATACCAGTCTCCCGTGCGATGAATGATAAAATGGCTGTTTTCCACCATCGTGTCGATAACGGCAACCTGTTCCATACCGGCAGAAGTTTTATATACGGCACCATCATCACCTATCCCGATGACGACAGGGTCCGGATTGAACAACGTATCTTCTTTAATGGCATCAATAAAGCCAAATTCACCAAGTTCAGAAATTTTCATAAGAGTACTCCTTATAAAAAAAACAAAGGTACACTACTCAAGTATCTATTGTATATAAAAAAAAGATACTTGTAAATGACAAGCTTTGAACCTCTCACGTATATAGAAACGGAAGATTCTTAGGAAGATCGCGGATAAAAAAAGCAGCTCACACAAAATGTATG
>NZ_DGRS01000042.1:0-21508 GCF_002391155.1 Megasphaera sp. UBA4382
GTACAGCACCGGCAGCGCCGCCTTCGGCCTGCATTTCCTGGATTTTAACAACCTGGCCGAACATGTTCTTGACGCCCTGGGTTGCCCATTCATCCATTTTTTCTGCCATAGTCGAGCTCGGCGTAATCGGATAAATGGCTGCTACATCGGTAAATACATAGGACACATAGGCGGCAGCCGTGTTGCCGTCCATGGTCATCATTTTCATTGCCATTGGAAACTCCTCCTAAAACGTAACTAAATGTTAAGGCGTAAATATAATGTTTCGTTATCCATAAGAGAGCTAAAAAGAGACTGCAGCAACATAATTCTATATGTATTTTGCTGCAGCCTCCCTTAGCGTTATGCAATTAATCAGAGTGGGATTCTGTCTGCATTACCAATATTATTTGATCAGATCGAGAGCCTGTTTGAGATCAGCGATGATATCATCAGCATCTTCCAGACCTACGGAGAGACGTACCAGACCTTCGCTGATGCCGGCAGCTTTCAGTTCTTCCGGTGTATATGTGGAGTGTGTCATGGAAGCAGCATGTTCGATCAATGTTTCAGCATCGCCGAGAGATACAGCCAGGCTGCACAGTTTGACGTTGTTCATGACGATAGCGCCTTCTTCTCTGCCACCTTTGAGTTCGAAGGAAATCATGCCGCCGGGCAGACGCATCTGTTTTTTAGCCAGTTCATACTGCGGGAAGCTCTTCAGGCCAGGATAGTTGACTTTTGCAACGGCCGGATGGCTTTCGAGGAATTCAGCAACCTTCATGGCGTTAGCCGAATGTTTTTCCATACGCAGAGCCAGTGTCTTCATGCCGCGGGCGATGAGGAATGCATCAAACGGGCTGAGTACAGAACCCGTCATATCTTTGATACCGAAGAGACGTACGTTGTTGATGTATTCCTGAGTACCAACTACGAAGCCGGCAATAACGTCGCCATGGCCGTTCAGATATTTAGTAGCAGAATGAACAACTACGTCAGCACCAAGGGATAACGGTTTCTGGATGTACGGCGAGCAGAAGGTGTTATCAACTACGACGGTAATATCGCCCATTTCGTGAGCCATCTTGCTGATGCCTTCGATATCGGAAATCTTCAGTGTCGGGTTAGCCGGTGTTTCGAGGTAAATAACGCGGGTGTTCGGTTTGATAGCTTTTTTAACAGCGTCCATATCGGTGATATCGACGAAGGATACTTCTACACCATAGCGGGTCATGCCGTGGTTCAGGAGAGCGAATGTGCAGCCATAGAGCGTATCGCTGGCTACTACATGGTCACCTGCATGGAGCAGTGTCCAGAGAGCGGAAGAAATAGCGCCCATACCAGAAGCTGCAGAGCAGCAGGCTTCGCCGCCTTCGAGCATGGCAACTTTTTCTTCAACCTGCGTATCGGAAGGATTGCCAAGACGGGAATAAATGTAGCCCGGTTCTTTTAAAGCAAAGCGATTACCGCCCTGTTCAGCCGAATCAAATACGAATGTAGAAGACTGATAAATCGGGTTGGTCAGAGCACCGAATTCATTTTTCATAGCACCTGCATGAATAGCCTGTGTAGCAAAACCCATTTTCTTCAACATTTCTTTTTCCATTACAATTTCCTCCTTAAATTATATAGAATGATAATATATAACACTATTCAAAAGCTATGCAGCTTTTAATAAACAAAGTATGTTTTCTTGTTTTTATTTCGTTTCCTCTTGACAATGTAAGTGTAACATAATGCTCATCCTTTGTATAATACGTATCAATCGTGCTATTACATAGTTTAAAACTATATAAATTCAAGACAAAAAACTGCACTCTCTCATGGCAGAGTGCAGTTAATAGTTGTTTATTACATTATACGGTATAATACCGGTACGTACCATCAATTTCCCGACGAATCAGTTGCCCGTGGTGGAGCAGGTATTCAATATGGGCCAGCGTTTCTCCCATGGCAAACCACTTCTGGGTCGGTGGGAATTCGGCCCACGACCTGCCCCGCATAGACCAGGAAAGGCAGGGGGCTAGTTCAAAGGCCGTCGCTCCTGGATGCGCGGCGGCCGCCTGCAGCACTTCATCGAGACGGCTGGCATGATGCCTCCTTAGCGCATCGATACGGCTGGCAATAGACGTATCTCCTTTGCGATGTCCCGGCAAGGCCAGCCGTACAGGCAGATCATATACCTTATCCAGGCTCTGCAGATACCGTTCCAGCGCATCAGGCATATGATACCAGTATTGAATATTCGGCGTAATATCAAAGAGAATATGGTCACTGGTAAATATAATTTCTTTGTCCGGTATATACAGGCAGCACAGTCCTTTTGTGTGGCCCGGCGTATGAATGACCTGAAACTCCGTACCAGCCAGCAGTATCCGTTCCCCATCGTGCACAGTCTGTACTGTAAAAGACGGGTCCGGCGAATATTTCCGTGCCTGATTGGAAAATTGATTCTTTATATCTTGCGGCGGCATTCCTTCGACCATAAATTTTTCCTCCGCATATCGCCAGGTGCTGCCATCAGTCGAATCGACGAGATACTGATAGTCATCATGATGCATGAAAATCCGGCTTCCCGCCCGGGCAAAATCTCCCACAAGCCCCGTATGATCGGCATGGAGATGCGTCAAAAATAAATCGGTTCGCGCCAGGTCAACACGGAGGCTGTCCAATCCAGTAAACAGCGCTTCCCGGCATTCCGGCCGGTTAAATCCCGTGTCAATGACTAAAAACCGGTCTCTGCCACGTACGACATAGGAATTCAGATATCGCAGCGGATTGTTTGGCAGTGGTACTTCAATGCGGTATATATCCGGTTCCGCACATATATGTTCAATCATCATATAAAGCTCCTTATCTCTGAAATATTATTTAATTATAACACAAAACACCAGAAACACGGATAACCTGCAGCTATCCGCATTTCTGGTGTTTTGTCCTGCATAAAAGAGCGTCAACAACTTTACCGTCAGGAATACAAAAAAATAATAACACGATGCAAAATACACAACTAATATAAAAATATAAAAAACTAAAACCTTACCAATCCCCCTACAAAAATACTCCCCCATGCCGCTGTGCGGCACTTATCACGAACCGATGTAAATCTACGCATTGTTTCTTTTTCAGGAAGCTTTTGCATACCCCCATATGCCACCATTCTCACTGCCCCCACAGTTTGTCCGGCCGGCTCCCTGTGCCATTTGATCTCCCCAGATGCAATGGCATCTCTTTCCCTGTCTGCAATAAAAAAGGCCCCTGCTGCATGTCCTATGCAACAGGGGCGAAGTATCGCGGTACCACCCTGATATTATACTCAGTGTCTTACCAGACATTCCCTAACGCGGAATCACGTCTATGCCTCCTGTTTCTCTAGAAAAAAATTCGACATAGCTGCTCCCGGGCGAAGTCGGATATACGGATCATCTCCCGGCTCTCAGCAACCGCCGGTTCTCTGTCAGAAAATACCAATCATACCCTTTACCCAATCATAGCATTTTGTGGCATCTATTCTTTAAAATATATGCCTATAGGAAAGATTGAATACATTATCTATGAAAAATCATTCCCTGTCAAGGCTTTTATTTCAGTTTTTCGCCACATTTCTTAAATTAAACGTTTAATCAGTGTGCTTTTTCTTATTCTTTTTTCTTCCGGGGATTAAAACGGTTCATTCCCTTATCCACGCCCAGTTTCAGGCAGCCCAGAATGGCATCTGCGGCTTTTTTGAGCCCTTCTTCATATTCTGGTACCAATTCGTCTGGAAAAGGCGTCAGAACGTGATCTACGACATCATGATGGGGCAATGGACGGCCTATGCCTACACGGAACCGGATAAAACGTTCACAGCCATGAGCCAGAAGACTCTTGATTCCATTGTGTCCCCCGGCACTGCCACTGGTCCGGATACGCAGCCGGCCTACGGGCAGATCCATATCGTCATATATGACATATACATCGGTTTCATCCAGTTTATACCAACGCATGAGCGGGCCTACAGCAGCCCCGCTGTTATTCATATACGTCTGCGGTTTGACCAGCAATATCTTTTCACCGTCATCCATCGCCTGGGCTACCAGGGCATCCATCTGACTCCGCCAGACCGTAACGCCAAGGCGTGATGCCAGTTCGTCAATGACGCGGAACCCCGTATTATGCTTCGATTTTTCATATTCCCGGCCCGGATTGCCCAGGCCCACTATCATGTGCACCTTCGTACCTGCCTCTTATTTGTCAAACAGACGGCTGACCGATACATCGTGGAAAATACGCATGATTGCTTCGCCGAGAAGCGGTGCCACAGAGAGAACTTTGATTTTATCAATCTGTTTTTCTTCCGGAAGAGGAATCGTATTCGTAATAATCAGTTCCGTAATAACCGAATTCTTAATGCGGTCCACCGCCGGATCTGTAAGGACGGCATGGGCACAGGCTGCATACACACGGGCAGCACCCATTTCTTTCAGTGCCTTGGCACCACCGCACAAAGAACCTGCCGTATCGACGATATCATCGACGAGAATACAAGTCTTGCCTTTGATGTCACCGATGACATTCATGACTTCGGCAACACCCGGACGGGGGCGGCGTTTTTCAATGATTGCAATAGGCGCATTGACGCGGTCAGCCAGGTCACGGGCACGGGTTACCCCGCCAAGGTCCGGAGAAACGACGACGATATCGCCCATATCACATTCTGCTTTCTTTTGATTGATATATTTAGCAATGATAGAAGCAGAGCCGAGATGATCGACAGGAATATCGAAGAATCCCTGAATCTGTCCGGCATGAAGATCCATCGTAACCACCCGGGTAATGCCGGCAGTCGTCATCAGGTCAGCAACCAGTTTGGACGTAATCGGTTCGCGGCCACGGGTCTTGCGGTCCTGACGGGCATATCCATAATACGGCACAACTGCCGTAATGTGACGGGCCGAAGCACGTTTCAGCGCATCTGCCATAATCAGCAATTCCATCAGCGTATCATTGGCAGGCTGACATGTCGGCTGAATGACGAAAACATCCTTGCCGCGGACACTTTCATCAATCATAACCTGAATTTCACCGTTGTTGAATTTGCCGACAAAAGCCTTGCCCAATTCCAGGCCAAGGTAGTCTGCAATTTCTTTTGCCAGTTTCGGATTGGCATTACCTGTAAAAATTTTCAGCTTTTTCCCGTCTTCGTAACTCATGGTGAGCCTCCTAATTAAGTAGTGAAATATAATAACAGCAGTACCGATGGAACTTACTGATTATTTCTTATATGTATCGTCTTTTACCCAGCCTTCGATATTACGCTGTCTGGCCCGGCCCACAGAAAGAGCTTTGGCCGGAACATCTTTGGTAATCGTCGAACCAGCGCCGACATAAGCATAAGCACCAATCGAAACAGGCGCTACGAGATTGCTGTTGCATCCCACAAAGGCGTGATCGGCAATCGTCGTGCGATGTTTGATTTTGCCATCATAATTGACGGTAATCGTTCCGCAGCCGATATTGACGCCACTACCGACATCACTGTCGCCAATATAGCTCAGGTGCGGCAGTTTGGTACCATCGCCGACGTTTGAATTCTTTACTTCCATATAGTTGCCAACCTTGACATGATTGCCGATCACCGTATTGGGACGGAAATGGACAAAGGGCCCGATTTCACATCCATCCTTGATCTGACAATCATGGGCATAGGTAAACTGTAAATAATCGTGGGACCCCATTTGTACGTTCGTCATGCGGACGTACGGCCCGATCTGGCAATCTTCACCGATAACGGTATTTCCTTCCAGAATTGTTCCCGGATACAAGACCGTATCCCGGCCCACTACTACCGTCGTATCTACATAGGTATTGGCCGGGTCGATAATAGAAACGCCTTCAGTCATCAGCTCATCAAGTTTACGGCTGCGCAGGACCTGTTCGGCCGCTGCCAGCTGTTGACGGGAATTGACACCCAGCGTTTCCCGATAATCGGGAGCAGCAAATGCGCTGACTACCCTTCCTGCACTGACCAGCATGCCAATAATATCTGTCAGATAATATTCGCCCTGGGCGTTGTTATTATTCACGTTGTGCAGCATCTGCCAGAGTAAAGACAAATCAAAGCAGTATATACCGGCATTGACTTCATCGACGGCCAGTTCTTCCGGAGTTCCATCTTTCTGTTCGACAATTTTCACTACCTGGCCGGCTTCATCGCGGATTATCCGCCCATAACCAGTAGGGTCCGGCATATGAGCTGTGAGGATCGTAGCCGCAGCCCCGCTCTTTTCATGCCAGTCCAGAAGGGATGTAAACGTATCTTTCGTAACCAGCGGCGTATCACCACAAGTAACCAGCAGCGTTCCCTGTGCATCTTTCAGCAGCGCTTCCGCCTGCAGGACAGCATGCCCGGTTCCGAGTTGTTCTTTCTGCATCACTGTTTCTGCTTCATTGCCCAGATATTCCTGTACCATTTCGCCACCGAAACCAACTACGACAATCTGCCGCAGTGTGCCCGCCGCTTTTACGGTTCGCAGGACCTGTTCTACCATCGGCACTCCACCGACTTTATGCAGAACTTTGGGAAGACGGGATTTCATTCTCGTTCCCTTGCCTGCTGCCAAGATAAGTGCAATCGTGTCTTTCATTCAGCCTTAGCCTCCCTGGTGTCAAATAACTTTACCATGTCTTTTTAGAATAACACAAACACTGCCTAAAATACATAGTAAATTTACAAAAAATTGCCACAAATTGGTAAATTCTCTTATGCTTCTTTGACATGCAAAAAGGAGAGGGGGCTCCTCTCCTTTTCTGACTCTGCTATTTTATAAAACATGGACAACTACATTCTGTCTGCCAAAATTCAAAGCTTCATCGCGGTCGTCCATTCCCAGATCGATGCGGTTGCCAACAATGGCTCCGCCCGTATCATCGGCAATAGCGTCCCCGTATCCTTCAATATACAGCCGCGTTCCCAACGGAATAACATCGGGATCGACAGAAACGAGGCCATGCGTCAGCCGGTGACCACCTGCGGTGATACCGCTGTTTCCCGGATCATCTGCCGTATAGGCCGTAGCATCCATCACCATACTGTACTGGTAAGAACCACTTTCTTCAGGTACTTCACGCCCGCTGGCATCAGCCAGAGCCTGCATTGTCTGTGTTCCGACAACTCCGTCGGCGTCTAATCCATGATCTGCTTGAAAGCGACGCACAGCACTTTGTGTACCACTGCCAAACACACCATCTGCTCCATCAGATAAATATCCAGTATCAATGAGCATATATTGCACACTCTGTACAACAGAGCCGGTCATCCCCATTTCTACGTTCGCAGACGCAAGCGAAGAAAATGCAAAAACAAATAAAGCTGTGAGTAAGAAGACTATTCGTTTCTTCAAAAAACCACCTCTTTGCTAACATCAAAAAATCACATCGACAAAATTATAGCAAAAATGACACCATAAGTCAAAAAAATACGTATTTATGCATCGATTTTCGTCTATTTATACTCTATTCTCTTTGTGCTCGTTCTTTATTATCCTCTATTTATCACACTTTAATCATAAATTTTTATTACCAGGTACTAATTTTAATAATTATTATGCATTTTCGTGTTCTACCAAGTTCCTGACTTTTTCTGCTGCTTCGACGGAATCTGTCAGGACATACAGGTAATCTCCGGCACATAAACGGGTATGATAATCGGGAATAATTTCTTCTGTTCCCCGTTTGATATCGACTAAGGCAACATGATCCGGCCAGTCAATCCGCCCAATATATTTTCCATCAACGACGCTGCCGCTGCTGATAGTCAGCTCCAGAATATTACGTCGTTCTTCTGCAGGAAGCACTTTTTGTCTCGTCGCAAGAGACCGTTTAAGCAGTGTATCATAAATAGGCTGCCCTCCCAGAAGCTGTGCCGTCGCCAAAGCAATCATAGACGCCGTGCAAAGTACAAGCAGATGTTCATATGACGCCGTCATTTCCATGATCAGAATCGTACCCGTAACGGGAGAATGAACAGACGCTGCAAAAAACGCCGCCATGGAAATGACAATGATATTCGTCAGGTAATACGAGGAAATCACTCCCATTTGTACGAGAAGAATACCTATGCTGCCACCGCATAATGCTCCCAGTACCAGCATGGGAAGAAAAAATCCGCCCGGCGTGCCACATCCATAGCTGATCAGTGTAAACACGAATTTACCACAAAGCAGTGTCAGAAACAGAGTCAGCGACAACGGCAGTTGATACAGGCTGTTGATGAGGTCATTGCCCCCACCGAGAACCTGAGGAAATCCATATCCCAATATACCAGCCGTTACCAGGGCGAAGGCAATGCGCATATAATCATTGCGGAATACAGGCAATGCGTAGAATCGACCAATATTGAGAAGCCCTTTATTAAAAATAATTCCCGCTACACCAATAATGATTCCCAATACAACAGCCAGCCACATGTAACGTAACGGAAACGGTGGCAGCATGCCAAAATGAAAAATCGGGTCCCGGCCAAATACTACGCGGCTGACCATGGTTGCAACCAGAGCTGCTGCCATAGCCGGAGCCAGCACGACACTGGAAAAATTGCGATGAAGTTCTTCCAGAGCAAAAATCGCCCCTGCCAGCGGTGCATTGAATGCGGCCGCCAGACCGGCACTGGCTCCCGCCGTGATTAAGTAGCGCTCTTCCATCCTCGTCCGCCCCAGTGCGCGGCTCATCCCCTGTGCGGTTACCGCACCAAGCTGAATAGACGGCCCTTCCCGTCCCAGGGACAGGCCCAGCCCAATCCCCAGGATACCGCCAGCCAGCTTGACCCAGAGGACACGCAGCCATCGCAAACGCACGACGCCGAGAATGATTCCTTTTACTTGCGGAATGCCACTGCCGGATGCTTCCGGTTCATGCTGTTTCAGCCGGTACAGTACATACGATGCTAACAGTAAAAACACAAACCATAATATATTTTCCATCCATCCCGCCTGCATGAGCAGGACGTATATCTGTTCGCGCAGCCGGGTACCCGCTTCGAGACACCAGCGGAAAAAGCTTATGACAATACCGCTCAAGAGGCCCACCCACGCGCCTTCTGCAAACAAGCGCAGGCGGAAGCGGGGCCAGTGGTTTAAATTCCGTATAACCGGAATAATATCTATTTTACTTTGCATGATGCCAACCTCCCTATATATGGTCAGTATATCATATTTTTTATATTTTGATTATTTTATGACGTTTCTCATGATATAATAAACGGCATAGAGTACATCATCGTATAAAAAACGCAATATATTATAGTATATATAATATAAGAAACAAGTGAATTAAACGATGGATAAACATAACATTTTTTATGGCAAGGAGGCCTATACAGTGCATACGTACCAGCCCGATTTTGATATTGAATCTGCTGTTTTGCATGAATTATCTTATATGATCCATATGCGTGAACAGTTCCACGCCCACCCGGAATTGAGCGGCCGGGAACACAAAACTAGTCAGACAGTCCTTCACGAACTCCAGAAAGCAGGCATAGAAGATGCCCGCATCATCGCTGATACGGGAGTCACCGGTCTCATCCGGGGGGCACTGCCCGGCCCGGTCTTACTGCTCCGCGCCGACATGGATGCACTGCCCCTGACAGAGCAATATAGTTGTTCCTATACCTCCCAGACGCCCGGTGTCATGCATGCCTGCGGCCACGACGGACATACGGCCAATCTTCTCGGCGTCGCCCGCATCCTCCAGGCTCACCGGAACTGCCTGCGTGGCACAATCCGCCTCGCCTTCCAGCCTGCGGAAGAAGGAGACGGCGGCGCTGCCCGCATGATAGAAGCAGGGATATTACATAATCCTCATGTCGATTACGCTCTGGGACTGCATGTCGCCGGCGGACTTCCCCAGGGATACATCGGTCTTCGCCATGGAGAATGTTCTGCTTCTTGTGACGATTTCACCATCACAATCCATGGAAAAGGCGGACACGGATCGCGGCCATCGGATTGCATCAGCCCCATTCAGATGGGCGTATCCATTATCTCCCAGATTCAGGACTATGTATACCATAAACGGGCCGATGGCGACGGCGTCGTCCTCACCTTTGGCCAGTTCCAGTCCGGCCATAATCCCAACGTCATTCCCGATACAGCAGAACTCAAGGGAACGCTGCGCACATATAATGAAAAAAAACGTCAGGATATACTGGAAACATTGCAGCATATCCTGACCGCTTCGGAAACCATTTATGGTGGTACCTGCCAGCTTCATGTCGTTCCCTTCTCCCCAGTATGCATAAACGATGATGCCGTCACATCCCGCGTCGAATCCATCCTGCGCCACCACATGGCTGACCGCATCCAGTTGATTACCATGGAACGCGGCTCCGGTTCTGAAGATTTTGCCTACTTTAGTGCCGCTGTTCCTTCCTGTTTTTATTACACAGGCATCTATGACAAAGAACCTGTATTCGGCCACAACCCGGATTTTCACTGGGATAGCCATGCATTACAGTACATGGCAGAAAGTATGCTAACCCTTGTGTATTACTTCGCCGGCTGATTCTTCCTGACCGGCAAAAGATTGCAGACACGGCCGCAATACTGATAAAATATGTGCTGCTGTCTGCGTCGGATGCAGATGCGTGACCAGATAATACACACGATCTGGCGGCGGGTTAGTCAGTTTTTGTATAACATACTGTCCCGTCGCCGCTAATTGCCGGGCCATGGAAATCTGCATAACAGACCACTGTCCCGGCTTATTCAGCATCAGAGGAATCAGGCTTGCATTATCCAGGCTGACATAACTGTTATTGACCGATGCCCACCATTGATCATGCCATGCCTGGAACCCAATGCCACTGTAATTATAAATTTCCATTTCCTGTGGCAGATCCCGGGGACTGCAGACAGGTCCGGAAATCTCGGTCCCGATTGGTCGGACTACGACCATGGGCTCACTGAACCATTTTTCTACTAGCGTATTCTGATATTCTCTGGCAATGAGAGAAAATCCCAGATCTGCCTGATGGCGTTCAACCAAATCATAAATCAATCCCGAATGAGAGGTCATCACCTGCAGATGTGTCGCCGGCGCATGTCCGTGCAGATAGTCCACTATCGTTGGGATTACCTGGATATTCAGGCTGCTCAGAGAGGCAATCGTAAAAGACGACTGCCAGCGTCCTCTTCCCAGATGACAGGCATCCTTCCACAGAGACAGCATTTCATTGGCGATAGGGAGAAAATTCTCGCCTGCCAGTGTCAGGCGGAGAGATTTCATGCCCTGCCCCCGCTCTATCAAAATGACCTGCAATGCTGTCTCCAGATCTTTTATCCGTTTACTCACCGTCGATTGAGACAAATGGAGATTTCGTGCTGTCTGAGAAAAGCTGAGTGTCTGGGATAAATCAACAAAAATCTGTAAATCTTCATTCGTATACATCCTTTTCCCTCTCTTCGTTTCATATTCCATAAATCAATATTATCAGTACATATCAGACTCTGTTTCTATACCTATTCCAAATCGCGATACATTCATTTGATATTTACTATTTTACAAAATCAATAAAGTTTCGTATAGTAGAAAATCATATGGTTCCAAATATTTTTACCCGAAGTGAGGTCCTACCATGGTTTTCCTTTACATTCTTGAACATACGATGCTGCCCCTGTTTACACTGGTACTTATCGGTTACCTTGTAGACAGAAAATTTCACATTGCTGTCAAGTCATTGTCTAAATTGCTCTTTTTCCTCATCATTCCCAGCTTTATTTTCACTAACATTTATAAAACAAATTTTCCCAGCAACAGTATAAATATCCTGCTCTGTGTGTTTGTCCTGCTCTTCATCTCTTTTGTTATTGCCAATATTATCAGCCGGTGGAAGCATTATGACGCCGGAATGACTGAATCATGCCGCAATGCGCTGATGTTCAATAATACTGGCAACCTTGGTGTCGCATTAATTATCCTGGTCTTTTCTCATGAACCATTTATTGTAAATGGCCAGACACCGTATCTGGATGAAGCGATGGTCGTCTGGATTATAATTTATGTAGTTCAGAGTGTCGGCCTCAATACGCTGGGACTCTATCAGGCCGGACGCGGGAGACTTACTGCACGGGACACACTGAAAATAATGTTCCAAATGCCAATTATTTATTTGTTTGCAGCAGCGGTCCTGACCCGGTATCTCGGCTTACATGCAGAAAACTTTTATTTCTGGCCTATTATGGAAATGTCAAGTCAAGCCATCACACCAGTCGCTATGTTTACCATTGGCGTGCAGCTTTCACAAACGAAAATCGAGTGGCTGAATCCCGATGTCTGGATAATCAGCATCTTAAAATTCTTCATAATGCCCGTGATCGGCCTGGCTATCATTTTTACCGCCAATGTTTTCATGCCTGGCACTTTTACAGCGGTCGGGGCCATCGTCTTCCTCATCTATTGTGCCATTCCAACTGCCGTCAACACGGCTATGTTTGCCATGGAATTTGATAATAATCCCAATTATGCCACCCAGGTCGTCATGAATACGACGGCACTCAGTGCCATTTCACTGACATTAGTCATATTCGTCGGCCACCTTATATTTGTGTAATTTTCTATAATATTATACCTTTTATAAAATCAGAGATGCCAGATAATACATACCCTCGTATGCATTATCTGGCATCTCTTTATTCGTTATTGATAATCATTTCTTTTAAACATATGTTGTAAATGTAACAGAAATCCTGTTATAATCATGATATAGTAATCATAGAAAAAAAACAAATGACCGATATACAAGAAAGGAGACATCCATCATGAAGGCTCTCGTACTCTACTCATCCCAAACTGGCAGAACGAAAAAATTTGCTGAAGCAATCCGTTCCGTACTCCCCGAAAACACGGATTTCCTGCCCATGGAACAAGCCCCGGAACACTTTGACGACTACGACATCGTCTTTGCCGGCATCTGGTTTTTAGATTACAAATTGGATAGCGTATCCCGGTCCGTATTACAGCGGCTGAATGCAAAAAAAGTAGCTATTTTTGCGACTATGCACCGTGACTTATATTCCGATGAAATCTCAAAAAACCTGCGCCAGGCCGTCGATCTGCTGCCGCCCCATGTGTGGGTTGCCGGTACGCACGTCAGCTACGTAGATGAATCCATCGCCAGAACGCCCCTGGGCAAGCAGGAATCGCTCCGTCTGGATACACTCCAGGACTTTGCAGCCAACACCTATGAACGGGTTCTGACAGCAGCATAGCAGGATAGTACGATAAAAAACCGGAACAGAATGAGAAGAAAATTTCTCATCTCTGTTCCGGCTTTTTCATTGCTTACTTTATTTTCTCATATCTTTTTCAAAGACATACTCTGTCTGATTTTCCATGTGAAACCGATGAAGCATATCGATAAATTCTTTTTCTTTATGACGGATATAATGAATAATTCTCCATTTAAATAGCGTGATTTCACGGCGCTTCATTTTTTCCATCTGCGTATCGGTAATCATATACATATCCCGCGAAGGAGTCTGCACAGCCAGTCCGGAGATATAGCAGTCTTCCCGTTTACGGAGTTCCAGGCATATGCTATAAGGAGCAAAGAACCACGTCGTATCATCGAGCAAATCAACCGCTATCTTAGCCGTATCTACAGAAAACTTCGGCATGATGTAAGATGGAAAATACAAACTATGCCAATGGACATAATCTGCCCCCCAGTTGATATATATCTGCTTCCTGCCATCCAGATCAGACGGCATCAAGACAGTTTTATTATGTATTTTATGCCGGCTTACTACCATCAGGGTTTCGGAATGAATCTTCCAGACCCTGATATGGGGCACCCGTTGTTCCCGCAGAGGAAATCCAATATCCAGTACATGGATCCGTACCTGTTCATATATTTCATTGAATTTGGCTGGCGGACTGTGTTTTACGTGTTTGCCATTCCCGGTATTTTCCTTGCAGTGCTTTGGTGGTTATTTGTTCGCGATAACCCTCGTGACAGCAGACATGTCAATGAAGCAGAAATTCACTATATCGAACATCCTACTGTCACACTGGAAGATACCAAAAAAAGAACATCCTCCAATGCAAAACATCCTGAAGGAGTTATTGATAAGATTATTCGTACAAAACTAGTAACTCCCTTAAAATCCAATAAAGAAATCCTGAAATCGTGGAATGTATGGGCGGATGCGGCTGGCTATTTCTGCCTTGTAGCCATTACCTACACCATTATGACATGGATTCCTACATATCTCGTGCAAGTAAAGCAATTTGCCATTATGAAAGTGGGATTAGTTGCTTCCGCTCCATGGATTGGCGCCGTCTTGGGCAATGTTATTGGTGGAACACTATCAGATAAAGTATTTCATAGCCGCAGAAAACCCGTTATGCTGATTACCGCTATCAGTACTGTTTTTCTGATGTATTCTCTAAAATATGCCCCTAATGATATGACCATTCTTGGTTTGCTTCTTTTACTGGCCGGTACTTTCCTGAATCTTGGATATTCCATGTTCTTAGCCTATCCTATGGGCATTGCCACCAAAGATAAAGTGCCATTTGCTGCAGCTATCGTAAATACTGCTGGTTCATTAGGCGGAGCATTTGGTCCTTTTGCCGTAGGGCTGATACTCGACATGTTTGGCTGGAATCATGTCTTTACCTTCCTTGCTGGTATTTCGTTATTAGTTGTTTTCCTTCTTATTACCATGATAGAGCCGATTCAAAAAACCGATTCTGTTCCAAATAATAATTAGTTTTCCACCTGTTAGAGGAGATGCTTTTGATGAAAACATATATTTTTGATCCTATTTCTGACGATGCACTGGCATATGCACGTAAACATCTGGACGTTGTGACGTGGAAGGATGATAAAATCAATTCTCCCTCCGATGCAGAAGCATGCATTGTCCGTACTTACAAAATTGGTAAAGAAGAAATAGATGCCATGCCCAAACTCCGGATTATCGCTAAACATGGGGTCGGTACAGATAACATCGATATTCCATATGCTAAAAGCAAAGGCATCCTCGTAACCAATACACCGACTGCCAATTCTAATTCCGTAGCCGAACAAGCCGTTGCACTAATTTTTGATTGTGCCCGAAAAATCACACAGGCCCATATAGATAACGAAAAAGGGCTGGAACGCAATCAGCCAATGTATCTTAAAGGATATGAAATCACAGGAAAAAGATTAGGCCTCATCGGAATCGGTCACATTGGCTATCTCGTCGGGAAGAAGTTAAAATCCGGCTTTAATATGGATGTCTACGCCTATGATCCATTTATTTCCACAGAAAAATGCGAATCGATGGGATTTCATCATACAAAAGATATGGACGATATCATTAAAACCTGTGATGTCATTTCTATCTCTGTTCCCTTAAACGATGCTACACGCAATCTCATCAGCAAACGTGAATTGGGAATGATGAAACCGACAACCATCTTAATCAACACATCGCGTGGCGGTATCGTCAATGAAACCGATTTGTATGAAGCTCTGCAAAACAAGAAAATATGGGGTGCCGGTTTTGATGCATTTGTCGCAGAACCACTTCCCCCACATGATAAACTCTTTAATTGCTTCAACTTTGTCGGCACTCCCCATAACGGCGCAAATACGTATGAAGCCCTGACCCGTATGGGCACAGGTGCCGTCGATGAAATCATCCGCGTAAGTGAAAATAAACCTACTCTTACAAATCTCGGAGCTAAAATTCATTAAAATCATCTTTAAATAAATAATAGAAGCGCTGGCAATATCTTTCACTGTCAGCGCTTCTATTATTTATACTATATCAAATTCCATACTTCTTATACAATTCATTGCGGAATGCCTCATCCTGTACGGCACGCCGGGCGTCGTCCAATTTATGCTCGTCCATCAGGTATTGAATCAATGTGCCAAGCCGTTTCTCCCCTTTTTTAATCCCCTTTTCTTCGCCTTTTTCAAAGGCTTCCCTGGTATTTGTATTGTAATCTATGATAGCCATTTCCCGGTTGATATAGGCTCTTCGTTCTGCTGTATTCTGCATGAATTCCCGGGCCGCTTTCATGGCATCATGAATCGCTGCATCACTCATGATCAGTTCCCCCTTTTCCTCTGCATTCAGTTTGTTGGCAAAAAATGCTAGCCACCGCTCCATTTTCGTCATATGCGACACAGGCATTTTGACAAATTTTGGGATTTCCAGAAAATGTAATACCAAATCCTTGTTCAGCCGGTCACCCGTCTGTATGTTATACACGCTCCACAGAGAATGAGCCTCTTCCTGGGGCAATATATTGAACCGTAACAGGTTGACCGTAATACAGGGTTTTACGTCTTTATAGTCCCCTCCTAGAGGCAGAGACATGAGGTGCATTCTGGCCCAGTAGCACAAGGTGCGTCGTTGCATATTTTTCTGATTGATGACCTGTACTTCAATATCTACCTGTTCCCCCGTATCTAGTGTACAGGCCACATCCAGCCGCGATAATTTTTCGTCATACCTATCCGGTATCAATTCCGTTGGGGCAAATACAATGTCACAAATTGGATGACCCAAATCTTCAGAAACAACGGCATTGAGAAAATCCATGGTGATTTGTTTCCGCTCCGGTTTTCCAAATATAAACTTAAACAGGACATCATTCATAGGATTGAAATTATGCTCGCTTAGTTGTGAATCCAGCATATCATACCGGGCTTTCCTGTTCATTTCATACATAGTCAATACACTCATCCTTTCTTTATTATATCATGAAAAAAACAAAAAAAAGGTCCACACAACTGCGCCAAAAATCGCTAATCGTGTGAACCTGAAGTTCCATACCATCAAACCTTACATTCTTTACCAGTCATTACTTACAGCATACGCTCCACTCCTTATATACAGTCACTATCAAGATCTTCATTCTCACCTATACCATAACAAAAAAAACATCATATATGCAATATAGCAATACACCTTACCTCCAAAACAGGATAAGGTGTATTGCTATATCACTTATATTTTACTTTCCACCGGAATTTCCTTACGTTGATTAACTTGTTTTAATCCTAAAGTAATTAACGTCGATGCTATCAGGAATCCTGCAATCAAGTAAAAGCCATACTGATTACTTCCTGTTGCAGCCCGTAATGCACCAATACCCACAGGACCTACAAATCCACCTAAATTAGCAATAGAATTAATAGCGGCCATCGCGATTGCAGCAAACTCACCTGAAAAGATCATAGACGTCATCGCCCAGAAGGCGCCATAAATACTATAGGCTCCGCAAAATACGACGGTCAAGAATATAAAGGCCATTACCGGACTACTAGTAAATCCTAATCCAATAACACCTATTCCGCAAAGGAAAACGGAAGTAGCAACATGGAGATATCGTTCACCGGTCTTATCAGAATGACGGCTCCAGAAAATCATGAAGAACGAGGCAATAATTAATGGGACGGCGTTGAAAACACCAATTTCGAAATTAGATAATCCTACTGTTAAATGCTTAATTAATGTCGGTGCGAAAAAGCTTACGCCATAGAATGCACATGTCTTGCTAAAGTATATGATTGCTAAAAGCCATACAGTTCCACCAGTAAGGGCTTTCCATTTGGATTGCTTATGCTTTTTAGCGACCATTGCATGTTCTTCTTCAATCGTCTGTTCCAACCAATTTGCTTCATCTTTAGCCAACCATTTAGCATCAGAGGGCTTATTAGGCAAAATAAACCAAGTGATGATACCTGAAAAAAACGTAGGAAGCCCTTCAAGTAAAAATAACCATCTCCAACTTTGTAATTCCAGAGCATGTACATGATCCAGAATAAGTCCGGATAACGGTGCTCCAATAACAGCAGAAAGAGGCAATGCCAGCATAAACAGGGTAACCACCTTGGCCCGGTCTTTTGCTGGGAACCAATATGTCATGTATAACATGACACCGGGATAAAAGCCTGCTTCCATCACACCCAATAAAAAGCGGATGATGTACAAATGGGTTGCCGTCTGAATACAGCCACATAATGCAGAAACCAGTCCCCAGGTTATCAAAATCCGCCCAATCCATTTTCTGGCCCCTACCTTGGTCATAATAATATTGCTCGGAACTTCAAAGAGAAAGTACCCTATAAAGAAGATTCCCGCAACCAGTCCATATTCAGCAGCAGAAATACCTAAATCTGCGTTCATCGTCAATGCCGCATAACCGACGTTTACCCGGTCAAGTAAACAGAAGAAATATAATATAAGCAGAAACGGTATCAAACGTACTTTTACTTTACTCATCGTTTGTTTTTCGATTGCTTCCGTTACCATAACAAACCTCCTACGTTAAAACAATGCCAATTATTTCCCTTCTTCCCGCACTTTATCCCAAAGTACAGCTACGTCCTGCCAGTTTTCTGGTCGTTTTTCATTAAAATAGGTATGTGCATCGAGATCACGGAACCATTCCAGTCGTTTTTCTGTAGCCTGCGTCATAATCGGTGCCACACCAATGTCTTCCAGCATCTTCATTACGTCGCTCATTTCATGGGCCTGCCGGGCTCCATGCCATGCACTGGCTACAACAAGGTAATTATTGTTGAAATCAAATGATTTCCCATCCAGCGTGTTGCCAATCGAATCAATTACCAGTTTATCTACGCCCAGTACGTTGGCAGCTTCCAGCATTTCTGCTCCCAATGCCGCAATGCCTTTCATGTAGATACTGCGGACAAATTTTACTGCGATGGCATCACCAGGTTTTTCCGTAATCTGTTTGATACTCATGCCATACGGGACTAACGCGTCGATAAAAGGCTGACAATTTGCGCCCGAAACCAAAATAGGTACTTTATAATGAGCCTGACTCAGGCTGGCCATAAGCGCCCCGTCAATGAAATTCCCGCCGTTTTCACTGATTAACTGATTTTCTGTCCGTTTGACACTGGGCAGACTGGTTGATAAATCAACGAGAAGTTTCCCCGGTGTCACACTGCCCAGCAATCCTTTCGTCGTATCCAGTGCAAATGCACCGGGTACGACCATCAGAATCATATCGCATTTTTCTACCACATCATTGTCAGAATCCAGAAGGGTTACCCCTGCTTTTTCCGCCTTATCTTTTACAATATATCCTTTTTCCGGATGATTCTGCATCACATCATAAGCATAAATTTCTTTTAAGCCCTGTTCTACCAGCCCACTGCTGATTTCGTATCCTACTTCACCAAACCCAATGAATCCTAATTTCACAATACTCACACTCCATACATCATTATTTGATTTACTCTATTATTTCTGCACCAATTTCTTTGACTTTTTCTGCTACCCAGGGACGGATATAGGTGCCATCTTCTACAATGTGTTTCATGATCCCCGCTTCTTTTTCCATGACCTTCTTCGTTGCAGCTGCAATATCTGCTGCTTCTTCCGGTTTGATGACGACAATACCATCACCATCACCGACGATGATATCACCAGGGCGGATGATTTTTCCTCCAAAGGAAATGACCGTATTGATTTCTCCCGGGCCATTTTTATACGGACCATTGGGAATCGCAGCTTTAGCATATACAGGGAAATCCATAGCCGCTATTTCGTCGGAATCACGGATAGCTCCATCTACGATGACACCGGCAAGGCCCCGTTTCTGACAATAGGTAATCATCAGTTCTCCAAAGATAGCACGGTTCGGATCACCGCCGGCATCAATAACGATGACATCACCCGGCTGTGCCATATCCATAGCCACATGGAACATCAGATTATCGCCTTCCGGTACTTTGACTGTAAACGCCGTTCCCAGCAGAGGAGCCTTGTTCAATGGGCAGATATCCGACCGCACCGCTGCCGTGCGGTTCATGCAGTCATCAATATTGGCTACAGGCATTCCCTTAAACGCTTCTACTAATGCTCTATCTGGTCTTTTAATCGTTTTAATAATTTTGCATCCTACACTCATTCTTCTCTTTCCGCCTTTCATGTATATAAATAATGACATTCATGTTTAATGCTTTACCGGTATAAGCTTCATGTCTTGATATCATTTTATATCCAAGCTATAATAAAGTAAAATGAATAAATAGGCAATTAATAATCAATTATTTTCATATTTGCTGAAAGGAGTATCACACATGCATATACACGACATCGAAGCCTTCCTGACCGTCGTTCAGACCCGCAATATCAGCCGGGCGGCTGAACAGCTCTATGTATCCCAGACGGCTATTACCCACCGTCTGCAGAATCTGGAAGCCGAACTAGGCGTTACTCTGTTGGAACGGGGCCGGGGCATCAAAGAAATTTCACTTACTCCTTCAGGACAGGATTTTATGCCTATCGCCCACCGTTGGGCCGCTTTATGGAAAGAGCTGGATCACTTCAAAGAAGAAGGAGAAAAACTTTCTCTTTCCTTTGGCTCTGTCCAATACCTGAATGATTTTATCTTTCCACCATTATTTCAAAAATTGCTGAATCATCAGCCAAAAATTCATTTATCCCTGCACACTGAGCATACGGCAGAATTATATCCACTGCTCGAACGCAGGGAAATCGACGTAGCCATTGCCTGGCGGAACATCAAATATCCTGATATTCTCTGCACTCCCTGGAAAAAAACGCCTTTAGTCGTATTAAAATCCAGTACCACATCTGACAAAGGCATTTCGACCATTGACAATACCGATTTAAATCCCCAGGACGAAATCTATGTTCCCTGGACACCGGAATTCAAAAACTGGCATGATGACCACTGGCCCAGTGATATTTACAGCAGTCCTACACTTCTTACAGGAGCACCTCTCACATTGCAAGTATTGAAAAACAGCGGCCGTTGGTCAATCGTTCCTTTGGGAATGGCACAGTATGCTTTTTCGCTGGGTGGATTCACCTATTCGTATTTATCCGATTCTCCCGCGCCCCTGACCGCCTATATTATCCAGCACAAAAAACCTCGTCCCACCACGCAGAGGTCTCTTTCTATTTTTTTCAAATACTTGCAGGAATTTTCGTTGAATATTGACAGACAAGCATTAGCTTATAAAGTGTAACACATTGTTTACAATACATCGGCAGGGCTTTACATTAAATCTGGCTTATTGGTATAATATATGCATAATACTCATAATTATAAAAAGAAGGTCGTGCCTATGCATTCTTCGTCTCTGGCAGTCGGTCTCCTTCTTCTTGCCCTGCTGCCATCTATTTTCGTCCAATACAGAGTCTTTGTCCCACTCCTGACACCTTACGAGTCACACCGTCTGGCAAAGGCATTTATCTTAATGTATGTTGTTATTACTCTCTGTGTTGTTCTGGTTTTCTCACAGGGCATCATCGGCATCGCCTGGATTTCATTCAAGGACATCATATCCTTGCACGCGATTCCTTACCTGATTCTCGGACTGCTGTTTGTGCCTGCGTACCGTCTGCAATATATATTCGTCCTGGGGATGCAGGGTCTGTATATTGTGGCACTTCTCACGCTCATTATGAACGTAGAGCTCCTGTTCATTCCTCCCAGTATATTTTTCCAACATATTACTCCGTTCCTCATGGCATACATG